>JBGSRG010000202.1:0-26060 GCA_041737685.1 Phycisphaerales bacterium
TCACGCACTCAGCGGTTCCCTCGCTCACGGCGATGGCCAGCGGTGTCATGCCCGCCCGCATCGAGTCGCCCGAGGTTTCTCCCATCGGCGCGTTCACGTCGGCACCGGCCTGGATCGCCGAGCGCAAGGCTTCAACATTGCCCCGACCCGCCGCGGCGTGAACGTCCATACTCATCGACGCTGGCGCCGCCCGCGCCACTGGCTGCGAACTGTTGGCCAGCAATCGAACGCCGAAAACGATCCCGGCCCCAAGCACCAGAAGCAGGATCAGACCAAGAGCGCTCGAACGATGGGGCTGTGAAGGAGGAATGGACATGGTGGATTTCCCTCGTTTGTTCGATTCAGGAACCGTTTGAATCTTACTCCGCTTGCTCCGCTTACCTCTTGGAATCAGTCATTCGGTCTGCGGCTTGTCAGGTTCTGCGAGGTACCCCTGGCGGGTGAGCCTGTTTCGCGTCGTGACGGCACCGACGATATCAATCCTCTTCGACGTGCGGCTTGAAGGCTGCAATGACGTCCTGCTCAACTTGGCCCGGCGCACGCTCGTCATGGCTGTACTCCATGTAGAAGTTGCCCGTGCCGCCGGTCATGCTCTTGAGTTGGTTCGAGTAGCTCTGAAACTCGCCCAGCGGCGCTTCAGCGCGAATGACCATCGTGTCGCCAGCCACCATGTCGGTCGAAACAATCCGACCGCGCTTGCCCATGATGTCGCCTGTCAGGTCGCCAACGTACTTGCTGGGTGCGGAGATTTCGACCTTGACAAAGGGTTCGAGAATCGCTGGCTTGCTATTCCGCACGCCGTCGATAAATGCCCATCGGCCCGCCGAGACGAACGCAATTTCCTTGGAATCGACCGCGTGATACTTGCCGTCATAGACACGCACGCGGATACCGGTAAGCGGATAGCCAGCGACCGCGCCGTCGCCCAGCACGCGCCGAATGCCCTTCTCGATCGCGGGCATGAACTGCCGGGGGATCGAGCCACCCACGGTGTCGTTCACAAACTCAAATCCTGTGGGATGGTCCTGCTCCAGCGGCTCGACGGTCAGATAGACCTCGCCAAACTGGCCCGCACCGCCCGTCTGCTTCTTGTGCCGATGGTGGCCGTTGCCCTTGATCGTGACCGTCTCTTTGTACGCAATCTTGGGCGGAGTGGTCATTACCTCAACGTGATAGGCGTGCTGGAGTTTTTCGAGTATGACCCGCAGGTGCAACTCGCCCATACCGCGGATCACGGTCTGCTTCGTCGCCGCGACCCGCTCGATCACGAGCGAGGGATCTTCGGCCATGAGTTTGTGGACGGCGGTTGAGAACTTGGTCTCGTCCGCGTGATTCTTAAGTTCAACGGCTAGCCCGAACATCGGGCGCGGCAGCGGCAAGGGTCGCAAGTGGACGCTGTCGGAATCGTGCGAATCGTGCAGCACGCCGTTGAAACGAAGTTCGTCGAGTTTGGCCACCGCCGCGATCTGTCCCGGCCCGACGGTCTCAACCTCGACGTGGTCCTTGCCCTGCAAGCGGAAGATGTGGCCAATGCGCACCGGCTTCTTCTGGTCGTCGAGCAGCAGATCCTGCTTGGTCTTCACAACGCCCGAATAGACCCGGAACACTCCCAGCCGACCCACAAACGGATCGGTGCTTACCTTGAACACGTGCGCGATCGTCGGCCCATCGGCGTCCGGCTGGGGTAAGTAGTCCACCTCCGCCTCATCGTCGGACTCTCGGCGCAAGAACTCGCTCGGATGCACCTCAATCGGGCTTGGGCAGAGCGTCGAAAGAATGTGCAGCAGATCATCGATGCCCGCGCCTGTCTTGGCCGAGCAGAAGCAGATCGGCACCAAGTGACCCTCTTCGAGGCACTTCTCAAACGCTTCGTGGAGTTTGTCCGGGTCAAAGCCCTCACCCTTCTCCAAGTACTGAACCGTCAGGTCTTCATCAACCTCGATCACCTGTTCCACGATCCGCTTGTGCGCCTCGTGGACCGAACTGAATTCTGCGGTGTCGCCCTTGTCGTCGCTGCCGTCGTGCTCAAAGACGTTGACCGCGTCCTCTCGGCCCGGCAGCGGAAGGTTGATCGGCAAACACTCCGGACCAAACTCGGCCCGAAGTTCTTCGACCAGCGTCTCCAGATCCGCGTCGGGGTGATCAATCTTGTTCACGATGATCATCGCGGGGTGCTGACGCTCGCGGGCCACTGTCAACATGCGGCGCGTGCCGTTCTCGATGCCCTTCACGGCATCGACCACGACCGCGATCGTCTCGGCCGCCGGGAAGCACGCGATGGCCTGGCCCGCGAAGTCGGCCATGCCGGGCGTATCGATCAGGGTGATCTCGTGCCCCTCGTGCGAAAGATGCATGAGCGACGGCTGCAAGGAGTGCCTGTGGTGCTTCTCCTCGTCGGTGAAGTCTGAGACGGTGTTGCCCTCTTCCACCGTGCCCATTCGCTTGATTTCGCCGGTCGTAAACAGCAGCCGCTCAACGAGCGTGGTCTTGCCCGTCGAGCTGTGGCCCGCGAAGCACACATTTCTGATGTCGGAAACACGTGGTATCGACATATGACCCTTCCTCTGAGCCGGCACTCGCCGACCGCGTGCCCCATCCCCGCTTGCACCCAAACCAAACCACTCCGCTCTATCAAACAAAGAGCGCAGCAGCCGCGGCGGACACAAACGTCCGAAGGACAGTCTAACCGATTCTGAACAGTGAGAAAACCACCCGCGCAGCAAGAATCCGGCCCAACTTGGCCGGCCCTAGCCCCCGCATCCGCGTGCGAACGCACTTTCGATCACATCACAGCGTCGATCAGCCGCTCAGTGCTGGTCTGATACTGGCCGTACGCGGCCGAGAATTCATGCGGGCTCGGTCGCCCGGCGGACCCTGACGAGCGCCCGCCGACCGCGTGCGACTGGGCTGCATGACCACTCCCACGGTCGCTTCCGCCGCAGGGGCCCGGCTCGTCGCGCGGCTCGGCATCCGGCTCGGCGGGTGCTAAGTCGATCGAATGTTCGGCCCCGCGACCCGCATTGAGGCCGTAGCTCCCAACGACGATTCGCTCTGCCTCCCTTGCAAGGAAGTTCAGTTGAGCCAAGAGTCGCCAGAGTTCGACTGAGCCGCCGTAACCCGAATTGGGGGAAGCACCGAGGTGCTCGTGGAAAGGCTGGTGCTCAAACCGGTCCAACGGACGATGTCGGTAGTGTTCCACGCGCGAGTGATGCCGCGAACCCGACCAATGGCCCTCGACCGGCCGGTAGGCGTGCCCACGCCGAGCCCACCCGCCTGCCTCAACAAACCCGGGTTGGATGCGCAATAGGTCCATGCACTCGGCAATGCAACGCACAAGCCGTCAACATGATCCGATAAGGTGCCGCGAAAGCGGGCCCGAACAGGGCCGTTCCGCCGCTCGCGGCCTGGACGTCGCGAAAGTGCAACAATGCAGCGTGCCCTGCGTTGACGATTTACCACCTCCCGAGCGGCGAGATTCCGCACTCCCTCCACCCAAATACCTAGCGCCGCCGTCACCTTTCTCCCCGGAAGTGCGGCCAACACTGTTAACGGCCGATCTCGACTACACCCTGCCCGCCGCGGCGATCGCCACAACGCCGGCGAACCCTCGCGACAGTGCCAAACTCATGGTTTGCCGCAACTCCCCGGCCGCTGCGGTTGAGCACACCCAGATCAGCGATCTTTGCCGCTTCTTTGAAACCGGCGACCTGCTCGTGCTCAACAACACGCGGGTGCTGCCTCACCGCTTTGTGGGGCATCGCGCTGACACCGGTGCAAAGGCCGAGGGCTTGATTCTCGGCCCATCAACGGACGACCACGCTGGCGCCTTCACCGCGATGATCCGCACGCGCAGACAGAAGCCGGGCGTCGAGATTGCCCTGCACGGTCACGACGGGGGCGAAAGTGGCCTGCGACTTCGGCTCCATGATCGCGTGTCTGCGAACAGCGCGGCTTGGGTGGTCACTCTGATGGACGAAAACGGAAACTCCCTCGCGTTCGATGCCCAATCACTTGAGCGGTTCGGTCTCACGCCGCTGCCGCCGTACATCCTTACGGCGCGGCGTGATCGCGGCGAATCGTGGCACGACGAGGTTGATCGAACGGGGTATCAGACCGTCTTCGCAGAGACTGCGGGTGGTCTGCACGGTTCCATCGCTGCACCTACCGCCGGGCTGCACTTCACCCCGGCGCTGCTGAGTCGCTTGCTCGCTGTGGGCGTGCGCACCACGACCGTTGCGCTGCAGGTCGGATTGGGCACCTTCAAGCCCGTCGAGGCTGAGAGGATCGACGATCACCCGATGCACAGCGAGTGGTGCCGCGTGCCAGCGCACACCGCGCTCGCCATCGCTGAAACCCGCGCTTCCGGGAAGAGGGTGGTGGCTGTGGGCACAACCGCGGCCCGCACGCTCGAGTCGTTTGAATCAACCCACGACATGCTCGGGCGCGGCGAACCGGGCATCGACACCCGAATCCTGATCACCCCCGGATATCGTTTCAGGCACGTCGACGCGCTGCTAACGAACTTCCATCTGCCGCGAAGCACACTTATGGCGATGGTCGCGGCGATGCTCGAGCAGGGCGAGCCAGCGTCCGCACCTCGACCCAGCGGCGTGGCACGCCTGCTGTTGCTCTATCAAGAAGCGCTGGCGCAGGGGTATCGCTTCTACTCGTTCGGCGACGCGATGCTCATATTGCCTTGACGAGCTGTGGCCCTGGATCAATCTTGGGACAATCGCTCAAGAATGTCCACCACGCCGCGTGTCTCGGCGTAGGGCGACACATAATCCGCGCGAGCCTTCACCTCGTCCACCGCATTCGCGGGACAAGCGAACCACGACACGCGATCACGAATGGCCAAGTCGCTCGGCATGTCGCCGATGCCCGCCAGCCGCTCGCGCGTGAGCCCGGTGTGGTGCATGAGCCGATCGATCGCCGTTCCCTTCGAGACGTGGGCCAGATCGCAGTTGATGTACAACTCGGTCATCGAAACGCGAAACAGTCCACTCGCTTCATCGCCACCTCCAGCGCTGCGTGGATATCGCTTGGCCAGTTCAACTCGCAATCGGTCCAGCAACTGGCGCACATAATCCGCATCGGGGTGGTAGACCGAGACAGAGGCCACCTTGCCCGGCTGCAGCGAGATGCCGCCAGCGTGCGCTTCGGCACCACAGCGCCCAAACTGTCGCACCAGCCATCGGCGCAGATCGGCCACTGCACTCAGGTGCTCGTCGCTTATCGAAGGATCAAGGTGATACTCGTTGGCCAGCGCGTCGTACATCCAGACGCCGTTCTCGGCGATCGCCGGTGCGCCATAGACCGCCAGCATTCTGCACAGCGCTTCAACAAATGGCTGCGGTCGGCCTGAGCAGATCGTCAGCAATGGTACGTCACTGCGCGCGGTCGCACGTTCGTTGTGCGCTCGCACCAAGCCCAACGCGACGAGGTCGAATGCCGAAGACGATTCGCCAACAAGGCAGCCGTCGTTATCGCTCAGGATCAGATCGAAGCGGCGATCGCCAGACCCGAGACCCACCGACCTCACCGCCGCGCCGAGGAGGCTCGGCCTTCAACCGCCAGCGAGTCCGACGTGCGATTCAACCTCGCCATCAACGCTTGTGCCATGTCCGGTTTCAAGGGTGCGCGGAACGACCCCGTCATCTCCGCAGGCGAGAGCGGATCAACAAACCCGCTGCTCGATGCGGCGAGCCGCATCGATGCACCGAACATCGATCCACCATAACTGCCATCGCCGGGCGAGCCGCTGGGCAGAACAAAGCCCCCGCCCGAGTAAAGTCCGATCCGCCCGCCGAAACCGCCGTCGCTGGCAATGTCCGCTGAGCCTGCACCATCGGCCAGCACCAGCATCCGCACCGTCACATTGCAGGCCGTGCGACTGATGGGCGTATCGCCCGCCGAGGGCACGAGGAACAGGTGAACGTGGACCAAAGACCCCACCAGCCCTCCAAGAGCATCATTCGGATCGGCCAACCGGTCCAGCGGCAGATTGGTCAGAAAGATGTCAGCGCCGGTCGTGTCTGGGTGGGAGTAAGCCACCGCCGTCAACTCCGGCTCGATGAATCGCTCGGTGGCCTGGTTTGTCACTCGGACGGACGCGGAGCCTGAGCCGTTCCACAGCTGTGTACCAACCGAACATCCTCCTATCACGAAGATTGATAGAAGGATCGCACTTGCGGCTAGCAGCCTTGCTCGACTTTCGACGTATATGTTCATGGAAGCCCTCGGCCCCGAGCGTAGCCGAACGCCGGACCGAGCGCCAGGCTGGTTTGTCCGCAGAACCGATCGTTAGGATGGCTGACTGGCCGGCATGGACGGATGGCAAGGATGGTGCGGCAGCGAGCCCGGCCAAGCGTTACGTCACAGTCGCCCATTCGTCAGCAAGTCCGACGCCCCCTTTCGTCGACTGCGGACTGACGGCCCGCACGCGGCCAAGCCGATGGACGTAGAAACATCATGCACCGCAGCCAATCAAGGCCTGCCGCAGCAGAGAGATCGAACACGCCCGCGCCAACTGCCAGTCTCGCTCCAGAACGCCGATGATCAGAGCGAACGTGAACCTGAAAGGTCGTAAAGCACATGAGAACGCACGCACTCGCCACTTCGCAAGCACGCCGCAGGATTCTGTTGGTCGGCGTGTTGCTTGTGGCATCAGTCGGGCTTGGTTCGCCCTCGCTCGGTCAGACCAAGTCACAGGGCGGCGTGCCTTCGCAGGCACCCGGACCCATCAAGAGCATCGTGCCAAGTCGCGTGCCGCCCCTGCAGCGAACCCCCCCTTCCTATCCCAACACGGGCCCAGCGCTCAGCCCGACCAACCGACCCAGCGACCGACCCGTGGTCGTCTATCCGCCGGGCTATCGCTGGCGCTTTGATCGCCCAGACAACGGCAACTTCCAGCCGGGCATTCGCGACGACTTTGACCCGAACGAGAACGGCAGCGTCGGGACTGACCACTGGCGCGTGAAGGCCCATCTGGGTTCGCCGATCATCGATCGTGCCAAGCAGTGGTACTGGTGGCGCTATCCCTATTGGGGCTACTCGCGATACGTCTGGTGGAACGACTACCCCCGATATGCCATCGGTGGATCTTGGGACTACACCGATCAGTTCCTCGACTACGCGGGTCAACTCGAGGTGCAACGTGCCGCCGACGAGCGTCGGAAGGCCGAGGCCGCCGATCGCGAGCGATTCGCGCGGCTGAGTGAGCTCGAGCGCGGCGACGAGCGCCTGAGTCAGCGTAAACCCTCCGAGGCGATCAATCACTATCTCAAGCACCTCGAATCGGCAGAGGGCGACACCGAGGCCATGCGCTCTTTGGCCGTGGCGCTCATCGACGACAATCAGATCGACAAGGCGAGCGCCATTCTGGCTCTTGCCTATGACCAGTCGCCCGTGCTGGTGCGCCAGCCGATGGAGACGTCTCGCTTTCCTGGCACCGCCTCCGATCTTCGCGATCGCCTGACCTCGCTTGTCAACTACGCCAATCGCACCGGCTCGGCCTCTGCGTGGCTCTCGGCGACTGTTCTGGCACAGGCAGAGCAACGCGACCCCGCCGCGCGGAACATGATCACAAAGGCCAAGGCCGCCGGCCTTCGGCCTGATCTGGTGGTCGCTTTCGAGCAGACGCTCAAGGGCAACTGAAGCAATCGACCTAACCCCGTACCGTGGCGAGCAACTCGCGTGGTCGCTTGCGCGCTAGCGCAATCACCGCCGGTGCCGCTGCGCCCAGCGTGATGGCGATCACGGTCGCCCAGCCCGCCAGTGTGGGCACAAGCGGTAATCGAAGCGTGAGCACCAGCCCGAGCATCACCTCGTACATTCGCTGTCCGCCCCATGACACTTGCGCGCCCATCAGCGTGCCCATCACGCACGCCGACAGTGCCACGATGAGTGCCTCGGCTACCACAAGACGAACCAGCACACCGCCTGAGCCGCCGAGCGCTCGGATGACACCAAACTCAAAACTCCTGGCTTGTACGCCCGCCACGATCAGGTTCGCCACACCAAAGCACGCGACCAGCATCGCACCGACCGCAACGAGGGAGAAGATGAACAGCGTGCTCTTCAAGAACTTGCCTATCTCGGCCTTGATTTCCCGGCCAGAGCCTGCCGAGATGATCTCAAACCCCGCCAGTTTGCGGATCTGCTTCATGGCCTCCGCATCGTCAGCCGCGGGGTCGATCCCGATCTGGATCAACTGAATGCCCGTGTTGCCAAACAGCCGCTTCAGGTCGTCGCGAGTGCCAAACACCCCGTTCACGGCGTTGTCCAGATAGTCGTCGCCGATCGAGAAGAACTTGCTGGCAATGTCCAGCCCCGGCGAGTTCACTACACCCACGATCTGAAAGGGATAGGGCTTGTCGTTATGAGAGAGTGTCAGCGTGTCGCCCACACCCAGGCCCCGTGCCACCCTGAACTCGTTGGCCACGAGCACTGCGCCGCCCTGCTTGAGCGCCTCACGCGCTGACGACTCATCCCCCTGAACCCACGTCAGCCGCGTCATGCGAAAGAACGGCTCAGGGTCAAAGCCGACGAACGTCGTGTTGGTGTTGTCGAAGGCCTTGAGCCCGAACGAGTCTGTGCGCAGCGTCTGAATGCTGACCGCGGCGACTCCCGTCACGGCCGGGAGTTTCTCGATCCGTTCCAGCGTTCGCTCTGACAGCGAGAGTCCCGCTACAAACGCGTCAGGAAACTCGATCGAGCCCAGCCAGTCGCGCATGATCGCTTGACCGTTGGTCCAGATGCCCACCAGCAGCGCCAGGCCCATCATCATCGCGGCCGCCGTGAATCCAAACCTGTAGGGCGTGGCGTGCAAAGTGCGAACAAGCAGGCCCCTAGGCAATCGCAGCACGGCTGACAGCAGCGGCGCAAGCCCGCCCGCCAGCAGCCACGTCACGGGCACGGCCATCAAGAAATAGCCCGTGAACAGCGCCGGGATTCCCAACATCACGTCCAGCAGGAACAAGCGATCCACCGTCAGCCAGCCACTGTTGTTTGCAGAACTCAGAATCAGCACGTGCAGACCGGCCAGCACCATGCCCGAAACTCCGCACACCAAAAGTCCCCAAAGCCGTGGCTTGTGGGCTCGCACCGCAAGGGCCTCGAGCGGGCTTGTGCGTGCGGCCTGCACCGCTGGCCACGCGGCACCGATCACGCCCGCAATCAAACTACCGATCGCAGCAGTCAGCAGTCCCGATGGGTTCAACACAAAGCCACCGGGCAGGCGCTCAGGGAACGCTGTGACCAGCACGAACGAGCCGAAGACACCCAGGGGCAGGCCGATCAACGCGCCCAACCCCCCCACGACCACGCCCGTGGCCACCTGGCTTTCGGCCATTTGCAGCCGCGTTCCGCCGATGCAGCGCAAAATCGCCAGTTCGCGATGCCGCTCAGTCACTCCCGTGGTCAGTCCCGTCATGATAATGAAGGACGCCGCGAGAAAGCTCAAAGCCGAGGCGATCCGCATGCCCAACTGTGACGACTGCAAATTCTTGTTCAGCCCCGTCACAACCTTGCTGCCCGCCCGGACCACCACACCCTTCTCGAACTGCGATGACCGCTCTTCAGCGATTCTCTCAGCGAGCGCCGGCTCCTTCAGCAGTACGTCGATCTCTCGCACCGCACCGGGTGACTGATTGATCGCCTGCATCGTCGAAAGCGTGACGTACGTCTCGGGCTTGCTCAGCGTGCCCAGCGGCGGGGGCCGAACAATGCCCACCACTGTCAGCGTGAGCGGATCGCCAAAGCGCTGAACATCTAAACGATCGCCCAATCCTGCCCCGAGCGCCTCCGCAGCGGTTCGATCAAGCATGATCTCGGCGTCGCCCCCCTCGGCCGAGGTCGCGATCAACCGCCCTTCGAGCAACGGATACTCGTACAACGACCAGTGCCCCGGCAGGTCCAGCCCAAAGCCGATGGTCGGCACCGCCTCGTCATTGAAAGCCGCCTTCGGCTCGTCTGCCTCGATCTTCTCTCTGCTCGCTCGTTTCAACGCAATCGCGCCGCCCAGCCGCGCAACGGCGAGTCGAGTCTCGGGCCACGCCCGGATCGCCTCAAGCACTTTCGGATCAAGCGCATCCTTGCCGATGCGAGAAACCCGCACATCCGCCGCTCCCACCGTCGACTCCACACGCTGTCGAACCGCGTGATGCACGCTGGCCATGGCGCACGCCACCGCAGCGATCAACGCCGACGAGAGCGCCACCGTCGAGATGAGCAACGCCGTGCGGCTACGCCGTACGGACAAGCTGTTGATACACAGACGCCACGCCGGCCGCATCAAGTCCCTCCGTGCCGATCTGACCGCTGATCCGCCCGTCCCGCAGCACGTAAATGCGCTCGCAATGGGCCGCCGCCGCTGGCTCGTGCGTCACCATCAGCACCGTCATCTCATGCTCTTTCGCCACACCAGCGAGCAAACCCCACAGTTTCTCGGCGCTGGTGCTGTCAAGATTTCCCGTCGGCTCGTCGGCGAGCAGAATCCGCGGCGAAAAGAGCAAACTCCTGGCGATCGCCACACGCTGCTGCTCGCCACCCGAAAGGGCATCCGGCCGATGGCTCGCACGCTCGGCCACGCCCAGGGCTTGCAGCAACTCGCGCGATCGATCCTCCAGAAACCCGCGTTTCTCCCCAGCCAACATCCCCGGCAGTTGCACGTTCTCGATCGCCGTCAGCGTTGGGATCAGGTTGAACTGCTGAAACACAATGCCGATCTGCCGACGACGAAACGCGGTCAGCGACGACTCGTCCATGTCATGCACCGGCTTGCCGTTCAGCCACAACTCGCCCGAATCCGGTGTGTCCAGCGCCGCTAGCAGGTGCAACAGCGTGCTCTTGCCCGAGCCTGACTGGCCCATGATGGCAAAGAAGCCCGGCCGCTCGACCTCCAGGTCTACACCCCGAAGGGCCTGCACCGGCCGGTCGCCCAACGAATACGATTTGTGAACGTCTATGCAGCGAATCACGCGTATTGCTTGCCGTAAGTCTCCGCGTCCATCAGGGACGCGAGCCCCGAACTGTCCGAGGGCTTGATCTTCACAAGCCAGCCCGCACCGTACGGGTCCGAGTTCAGCAGCGAGGGGTCGTCCGCTACCGCCGCATTCACCTCCAACACTTCGCCCGGACAAGCACAATAGATGTCGCTGGTCGTCTTCACGCTCTCCACCTCGCCGATCGAATCACCCGCCTTGAACGAGTGTCCGGCGGGTTTCATCTGCGCAAATGTCACGTCCGTCAACTGATCGACCGCGAACCGGGTCAGCCCAAGCGTGATCGTTCCGCCGTCGAGTTTGTGCCACTCGTGACTGGAACTGTACGAACGGTCGGTGGGAAGCACGGGAGTAGACATGGGATCGGTAGACCTCCAAAGACGGGTCGCGGAGCGAAATCTCCGACCAAAAAGCAGGCCGAAACGTCGCTGCGAGCGGTCGATCTCGATGATAGGCTGAGCCAGCGTTGGCGTGCTTTGTCCATCGCAACCGGCGCACATCGAACGTGCCCATTGGCCGAATCGTCCGCGAGTCGCTACATTAGCCGCGAATGCTGCTCACACTCGCCGCCAGTTCGTTCGCCGCGCGATTGACCGCGGGCCGGTCCAAACCCGCGCGGTCGTCGCGATCCTCCAAAGCCAAAGCCGAGACGGCCGAAGCCGTGCAGCCGCTAGCGCTGGAAGACCTTCCACGCTTTACTCGCAACGAACTCGGCCTGTTCGGGCTTAACCTCTCTACCGATCTGCTTGTCGGCGCAGACTTGAAGAAACTCGACGCCGTGCGCGATGCCGCCGACAAGGCCTCGTGTCCCTGTTTGGTGCTCGTTGAGCGGACGCCGCAAGAACTCGCGACCGAAGACGAGGCGCTGGGTGCCGCTGCGGTTGACCGCCTCACACGCGTCGTGCAGGCCGCCAGCCGATTGGGGTGCAACTCCGTGGCCGTCACGATCGAAGACGCGGCGCACGCCGACGCCTTCGACTTCGCCGCAGAGCGGGTCCGCATGGTCTTGGCCAAGGCCGAGAAACTCGAAGTGAACGTCTTGCTTGCCCCCCCTCAGCCCAGCGCGATCAGCCGATCGAATCAGGCCGAGGACAGCCTGACACTCGAGCCTGATCGACTGACCGAACTCATCAAAAAGGTTGGCGGCTTCCGCATCGGCACCTTCCCCGACTTCCAGACCGCTTCCAAATCTCCAGACGCCCTGCTCTATCTGCGCCGGCTGGTGCCCTACGCCGCCGCCGTCAGTGCTTCGGTCGAAGACTTCGCCCCGGCATCCGCCGGTTCGCCTCCCGCCGCAAGCGGCACCAAGAACGCAGCCAAACCCAGCCCAAAAGCACCCCTGTTCCACGGCTCGTACAATCTTCACGACTACGCAAAGGCCGTTGAGAGTGTTGGGTTCACCCAGACCCTCGCGATCGACTATCGCGGCAGCGGAGATGCGGTACAAGGGGTCACACTGGCACGTCAGATCCTCGAATCTGCCCTGGGCTTGGAGGTTGTCGAGTCATGACGATCGGGGCCAATCCGACGACGCGAACGGTCGAGCAGGTCCGCAACGCGGCAGTGGCCGGTGTCACGATCGAACAGAGCCGCGAAGTCGCTTCACCTGTGAGCGAACTTGAGTTGAAGGTGCGGGTCTGTCAGTGCAGCAGCAACTCGCATTCGCAGGCAAATCTCAATCGAATCAACCGTGAGCCGGGTGTCCACCAACCCCGTCACGCAAAGCAGGGCCAGGCGATGAGCGATCGGATCATCATCACCATCGACGGTCCCGCGGCGACCGGCAAGTCGTCTGTCGCCCAAGCGCTGGCCCGCCGGCTGGGATTTGACTTCCTCGACACCGGAGCCATGTACCGCGCTGCCGCGCTCATCGCGATCGAAGCAAATCTCTGGACCGGCTCAACCCCGAAGCACGACCAGCGCACTTGCCTCGTGTCGCTCATTCATACGTGCCAACTGGAGTTCGACTGGTCCACACAAACACCCACGCTGCAGCGAGACGGCCGCAGCGTCATGCACCGCCTGCGCGACGATGACGTGACCGCTGCGGTCGGCCCCATCTCGGGAATCGCCGAACTCCGCCAGATCATGGTGGCCAAGCAGCAAGCCATCGGCGATTCGCACCCCAGGCTGGTCTCTGAGGGTCGCGATCAGGGCGCGGTGGTCTTCCCGAACGCTGCGGTCAAGTTCTATCTCGACGCCGACCCCGAAGTGCGGGCATCGCGCAGGCGGGATCAGATGCTCGACCGCCACCAACGACACACCACCGAACATCCAGACCAGCCCGCGCTACCGCCACCTCCATCGGTCGAAACCATCCGCGACGAACTGCTCAACCGCGACCGTGCTGACGCCGCGGAGGGGCGATTGCTCAGACCTTCCGACGCCATCGTCGTCGACACAACCCGACTGAACTTCCACGAGGTTGTCTCAACTCTGGAACGACTGGTGCGCGAGCGCGTGGGTGAAATCGCGGCGGGCTGAACTGATGATCAATGCAGCCGCTGTCCGTTGCTGCTGCGTTCGTCACGGTTGATGAGCGTGCAATCCCCTGACATCACAGACGTATCCTGAGGCTGAGCGCCACCGCTTCTGCCCTCCTGTCGATCTCTGCCCAATCCCTGCCTTGCGTTCAATCCGCTCCACACCCTGCTGAAGCACTCCCGCTTTCGCGCGTGAGCCCCCCTCCCTCCGTGCGTGAACCCGCTGCATCACCGCATGCCCCGACGTTAGTGACTGCAAACTCTGGCCTACACTCCGCCTCCACTCCTTTACCCCTTCGAGGCTCTCGCTTTGGCCCGGCGCTGGCACGAACCCGATCAATCGCTCTGGCAAGAGGCCATCTACCGCCTCTGCCGCGGCACTTCGCTGGCACTCGTCACACTGCTCTACCGCCTTCGCGTCCACGGCGACCGCAACATCCCGCGTCACGGCGGAGCGCTGCTCATCGCCAACCATGCCTCCCACCTCGACCCGCCACTGGTCGGTGCGGCCGTCAAGGGCCGAGCGATCATGTTCCTCGCTCGATCAGGCCTCTTTGGCTTCAAACCTTTCGCGGCGCTCATCACCGCGCTCGGAAGTATCCCGCTCAAACAGGACGAAGGCGACCTGCCCGCCATGAAGCGGGCCATCCAAGAAATCCGCAAGGGACGATTGGTGCTGATCTTTCCTGAAGGTTCACGATCGCCCGACGGAACCCTGCAGGCGTTCAAGCGCGGCGCTTGGCTGCTGGTCTCGCGGGCCAAGTGCGACGTGGTGCCGATTCACATCGAGAGCGCTTTCGAGGCCTGGCCACGAAGCCGCTCAATCCCACGCCTCTTCTCGGGCAAACCGATCACTGTGCGCATAGGTCGGCCCATCCGATTCGAGCAGGAACTCGCCGACCTCGACGCCGAGAACGGCCTTGCGCTGCTGCGCGAACGTGTGGCCTGTGCCGCATCCGATGCCGCTTGATACCAACGCGTCGGCAACTCCGAATCGCATAGGCCTGTGAAAGTCTCGGCCTTCGAACATGGAACAAGCTGATGGGCGGGCACCCCTACGCTGCCTGTCGGAGTCTCAAGGCGCTGTCGTGCCGCCCGCCTTGCCTTTGCAGGTTCGCAATTCTCTGAGTTCCACGCTCTCACACCCGCGCCGGCTTGCGGCTCTCGTTCAGCAACTTCCGCAGCACCGTCTGCAAGATCCCGCCGTTTCGGTAGTACGTGATCTCCACCGCGCTGTCCAAGCGGCAGATCACGCCGAACTCGATCTGCTGACCCTTCTTCTCGCCCTGAACGATCGTCGCCGTCACCGGAATCTCGCATCGCGGCGACAGTTCCGCCGGCAGCGCAATGTCGTAGACGTCAGTCCCGCAAAGACCCAGCGTTGCCGCGGTCTGGCCCGGCTTGAAGGTCAGCGGCAAGACGCCCATTCCGATCAGGTTCGAGCGGTGAATCCGCTCGAAACTCTCGGCGATCACGGCCCTCACACCCAACAACATCGTTCCCTTGGCCGCCCAGTCGCGGCTCGAGCCCATGCCGTAGTCCTTGCCCGCGAGCACAATCAGCGGCGTGCCTGCGCGCTTGTAGTTCACGCTTGCGTCGTAAATGGGCGAGATTGGGCCGTCTGGCTTGGTGAAATCTCGCGTCCACCACCCTTCCTTGATTGCGCCGGCCAGCGCCGGTGCCAGAGATTGGCCCGCCTTGACAGCGCCCGCCTGCGCCGCTGCCGATCCAGACTCTGCCGTCGCACCAACGACCGCGAGCTTGTTCTTCACCCGAACGTTGGCGAACGTGCCGCGAGTCATCACGCGGTCGTTGCCGCGACGAGACCCGTAGCTGTTGAACATGCTGCGGGGCACGCCAAGACCCTTGAGATACTCACCCGCCGGGCTGGCCTCGGCGATATCGCCCGCCGGCGAGATGTGGTCCGTCGTCACGCTATCACCCACGTGCACCAGCACGCGAGCGCCGTGAATCGCCGGCATCGGCTCGCCCTCAACGGGCGAACGGGCCGACATGCCGTCGAAGTACGGCGGGTTCTGGATGTACGTCGAGTCATCATTCCACGAGTACAACTCGCTCTCTGATACCGGCACGTCGTTCCAGGTCTCGTTGGCCTTGAAGACCACGCTGTACTGCCGCTTGAACTGCTCGGGCGTCAGGCACTGCGCCTTCAGTGCCTGAATCTCGGCGTGTGTCGGCCAGATATCTTTCAGATAGACCGCCGTACCGTCCTTTGACGTGCCGATCGGCTCGTTGGCAAAGTCGATCGCCACGGTGCCTGCAATGGCATACGCAACGACCAGCGGCGGGCTGGCCAGATAGTTCGCCTTTACCGCCGGGTGAACACGCCCTTCAAAGTTGCGGTTGCCGCTCAGCACGCTCGCCGCGATCAGGTCGCCCTGCTTGATCCCCGCCTCGATCTCCTCGGGCAGCGGCCCCGAATTCCCAATGCACGTCGTACACCCGTAGCCCACGGTCTGAAAGCCCAAGGCGTCCAGATCTGCCGTCAGGTTGCCCTTGTCAAAATACTCCGTGACCACCTTCGAGCCGGGTGCCAGGCTGGTCTTCACCCACGGCTTGCTCATCAAACCCAGCGCCCGCGCCTTTCTTGCCACCAAGCCCGCCGCGATCATCACGTCGGGGTTGCTGGTATTGGTGCAACTGGTGATCGCCGCGATCACGACGTCGCCGTGGGTCATGCGGAATGTCTTACCCTTGAACCCGACCGAAACACCCGCATCGGCCAAATCTGTCGCATCGGCCCGGTCGTTGAGGCTCACCTTCGGACTTCCGTTGGGGTTGACCGGGTTGCCCGCCGTGCCACCACCCTCGCCCACCCAGCGATTGAAGTTCACGCTCTCAGTCGGCACCCGCTTGCCGAAACTGTCGGTGAGTTCCTTGAACCACGAAGCCTTCAGCATCGACAGCGGCACACGGTCTTGCGGACGCTTTGGCCCGGCGAGCGAGGGCTGCACCGTCGAGACGTCCAACTCCATCACGTCGGTAAAGACCGGCTCGGGCGTTCGTTCATCGTGCCAGAGCATGTTGGCCTTGGCATACGCCTCGGTCAGCGCGGCCTGCTCGTCGCGACCCGTGAACTTCAGGTATGCGATAGTCTGCTGGTCCACCGGAAAGAAGCCCATCGTCGCGCCATACTCCGGTGCCATGTTGGCGATGGTGGCGCGATCGGGGATCGACAACGCCGCCATGCCGGGGCCGAAGAACTCGACGAACTTCTCCACCACGCCCCGCGTCCGCAGAATCTGCGTCACCGTCAACACCAGGTCTGTCGCCGTCGCGCCCTCTGGAAGTTTGCCCTTCAGCCTGAAGCCGATCACCTCGGGCGGAAGCATCGAGTACGGCTGACCCAGCATCACGGCCTCTGCCTCGATCCCACCCACGCCCCAGCCCACCACGCCCAGACCGTTGATCATCGTGGTGTGGCTGTCTGTACCCACGCACGAGTCGGGATACGCCACCGTCTCGCCGTTCACCTCTTTGGTCAGCGTGCCCGGCGAGAGGTACTCCAGATTCACCTGATGCACGATCCCCGTCGCGGGCGGCACACACCGAAAGTTCCGAAGACTCTGCTGTCCCCACTTCAGAAACTCGTAGCGTTCGGTGTTGCGCTCAAACTCCTTCTCGGCGTTGATCGTGAGAGCCGCGTTCGAGCCATAAGCATCCACCTGCACGCTGTGATCAATGACCAGATCGCACGGCACCAACGGGTTGATCGCGTTCGGGTCGCCCCCCAGCCGCTTCATCGCGTCCCGCATCGAGGCCAAGTCCACCACGCACGGCACACCCGTGAAGTCCTGCAGCACCACGCGCCCCGGCATGAAAGGGATCTCACTTCGCGACGGGTTCTTGGCGTCGTAGGCCGCAAAGCCAGACACGTCGTCGGCCGTGACAACAAACCCGTCCACGCTCCGAAGCATCGATTCGAGCAGCACGCGGATAGAGAAGGGTAGTGTGGCGATGGGCTTGCCGATCCCCTGCTTCTCGAGCGCTGCCAGCGAGTGGAACGCATAGGTCTTGCCGTTGGCCGTCAGCGTGCTGCGGGAGTTAAAGGGGTCGCGGGGAGACTGCTGAGTCGTCATGGCTTTGCTCCACTGTTCGAACCTTCGATGGCTCGACTCGTTGCGGTTGATCCGAAGTCACCTCAAGCATCGCACCCAGCGACCGATGAATCCAATCGATCAGACCGTATGAAACGATAGATTATAGTAATAGATTACCGCCTGAACTTGGGAATCGACGCGGCGAGCACGCGCTCAAACGCCGCAGCCGCTGGGCCTGGCGACCGTCCCCTTCGCCGGATCAACGCGAGCGATCTCGTCAGCCGCTGGTCTCGACACGCCAGCCCCTCGGCCTTCTCAAGAGCGAACCGAGACACAAAGCCCACCCCAATCCCCGCCGCAACCATCCGCTTGATGCTCTCGATCGATCGAAGTTCCATCACCACGTCGAGCGCCACGCCCGCCGCTTGCGATGCCCGATCAATCACCTCGCGAACCGCGGTGCCGTGCTCAAAGGCCACGATCGGCACCCCCTCAAGGTCTTTCCACGCAAAGTCCCGTCGGTCCCACCGGCCCGCGGCCGCACGCAGCCCCGAGTCCGCTCCCTTTCCGGCCTTGGGTGCCAGCGGCACGATCAGCCGCAACTCATCTTCCACCAGCGGCACTCGTACCAGCGCATCGGCCTGTGCCGACTTCACGGGCAACGTGACGATCCCCAGATCCAGTTCGCCCTCGATCACCGCCGCCGCCACCGCCGCGCTCCCCGCTTCACGCAGATAAAACCGAAGGCCGGGATGCTCCGACCGTATCGTCGAGATCACCGGCGGCAACAGGTACGTGATCGCTGTCGCCCCGCCTCCAATGCGGATCGATCCGTGCTCGAGCCCCATGACCTCGCGCACAGACTGGGCCGCACGATCTGCGGCCTGCACCACGCTGCGGGCCTGCTCGTTGAAGGCCGCGCCCGCGTCGGTCAGTTCCAGCCGCCTGCCGACGCGGTGCATCAACGGCGCACCGAGTTCGGTCTCCAACTTCTTGAGCATCGCTGACAATGCCGGCTGCGTAACGCCCAACGCCGATGCCGCTCGGGTCATGTGCCCGGTTCGTGCCAGTTCCACGAACTGTCTGAGCGGTGTCAACTCCACGTTGGCCAAGCGTAAGCCACGATCCGGGTCCTTTGGGCACTTTCAGTCAGCGACCCGACGACCAGCCCCGCGAGCCGGTATCCTCACGCCATGACCCTTGGCCGCGACTGCGAACCACACCGCTCCACACCTGCCCCCAGTTTCCAACCGCACCCGCGGCCCGCGCCTCGCTGGCTGCTTCTGCACGCGCGTTCGCTCTCTGCCGTCGCCTTCTCGCTGGGCCTCGGGCTGTTTGCTCGCACCTCGCTGGCACAGTCCAACGAGTTCACGCTCGGCCCTGACGGCAACTGGGTGCAGACCGCAGCACCCGAACCGAACAGCCAGCAAGCCATCATCTCTCAGGCCCGCCGTTTTCTTGCCGAAGATCGGCCCTCGCAAGCCCGCACGATTATGGACTCTTGGATCCGCCAGAACGAGCGGACGGATTCGATGTGGCTGCCCGAAGCCTTGGTGCTTCGCGGCGATTCACTCACCATGCTCGGCAACGAGTACGACGCGCTCTACGACTACGAACGCGTCATCAAAGAATTCACCGGGTCGGCTTCGTTCGTGACGGCCGTAGAGCGCGAACTTGACATCGGCGTTCGATACGTGAACGGGTACGACAGGCTCTTCCTGGGCTTGCGGATCGTTGACGCAGAGGACGTGGGCGAAGAACTGCTGATCCGCGTTCAGGAACGTATGCCCGGCTCACGGCTCGCCGAGCGTGCGGGCATCGAACTGGCCGATCACTACTACCGCATCCGCGATCTTTCGCTCGCCGCAGAGGCGTACGACCTCTTCCTGCGAAACTATCCCAACTCGCAGTACCACCAGAAAGCCATGCAGCGAAGGGTGTACGCGACCATCGCGCAGTACAAGGGTCCGCGATACGACGGATCATCGCTCCTCGACGCGCAGATTCTGATTCGCCGCTTCCAGAACATCTACCCGGCCAAGGCCTCTGAAGCCGGACTAGACGAGGCCCTCCTGTCGCGGATCGACGAGTCCGCCGGGGCCGAACTCTACGAATCGGCACGCTGGTATCTGGCTCAGGGCGACGAGGTCGCGGCGCGCTATGTGCTTCGGCGGCTTTTGCGTGAGCGACCCCGCACCGCTGCGGCGGCGAAGGGCTTGGAATTCCTGCAAAGCCGAGGCTGGATGGAACCGCCAATAGGCGGCGTGCCCAACAAGCCCGATTCTCAGACCGAGCCGGCTGTGTCGGGATCGGACGAAACGTCCACTCTTCCATCGACTTCCGACGAGGAGCCCCTGCCCTGATGCAACGACGATGCAACGAACTTGGCCCTGTTCGCGGCCGGGCGGCCGTTCTTGGCTGCCTTTGCGCCATCGTGGCCATATTGCAGGGCTGTTCTGCCGACCCCAGCAAGGGCTATTCGTTCGAGTCGTCCTTTGATCGGGGTATCCGGTCGGTTCACGTCCCCATGATCCAGAACGACACCTTTGCCAAGGGCATCGAGTTCGAGTTGACCGACGCCGTTGCGAAGGAGATACAGCGAACAACGCCGTGGCGCGTCACCGGCGAGGGTGCCGCCGACGCGGTGCTCGATGCCAAGGTGACGGCGGCCACGCTCCGACGGCTGAGCACCCAACGCGACTCGGGCGTGGTGCAGGAACAGGCCGTGAGCATCACGCTCGACTTCACCTTTCGCGACGCGCGCACCGGCAAGACCATCGTCGGTCGAAAGGACTTCCGCGCCACCGACGTCTTTGTGCCCGTCCAGCCAGTGGGCGAGCGGCTGGAAGTGGGTCAGAACGCCGTTGTGCAGCGATTGGCCAAGGACGTCGTGAACGAACTTCGTTCCGAGTGGTAGCGATCCGGCCGCCCGGTCCTGCGGCTATCCGGCTTTCACCCTCAACCGGGCAGGAACAACCCTATCCTCGGCTGCGCCAATCGCCGAAGCCAATGGCCGAAGCCAATCGCTGAAGGTTGTCGGGCGGAACGCCATGCGAATCGTCGATCGGATGAACCGATCCCAAGCCCGCCGATAGACGTAGAGGAGAAAAGATGTGGCTTGGCCTGCGGGCGTAGGCCGCCGCCACCGAGAGCGACACCGACACCCGCCCAATAGAAAGGGGCGGGTACACGGGCAAGTTTGCGGCAATTGGGAAGAAATCTCGGGGGGAAAGCTTGAACAATCAGCATCGAAACTCGACAGTCTTGGTTCCGAGTGAATCTATCCTGACCAACCTAAGGAATGAAAGTCCATTGCTGAAGATGCGCAAGAAAGACAGTGACAGGTCAACCGACTCGACGCCCCGCCAGAGCGCAAGCGGTGGCGAAGGCGGCGATCGCGGCGATTCTGGTTCTCGCGGGCCCGGTTCGGGCGGCGGTGGGAATGGCGGTTCAGGCGGTGCCCCCGCCGGTCCTCGTCAGGCCCGCAACCTCTTCTCGATTCTTCTGCTTCTGGGCGTGCTCGTGGCCGTGATGGTTACGATGACGGCCTACTCCACCAAAGCCCGTCAGATCTCCTGGAGCGAGTTCCGCAACCTCCACACCAGTCGAGACATCATCGAGGGCACGATCGTCGTGCGAGAGACGTCCATCACGGCCAAGGCCAAGGGCGTGCCCGGTACCGACGGCGCTCCCCGCCCGGTTGAGGTCGTCATCTCGCCCGGCGCCAAGGAGTACTACGTCAAGCAGATTGACGAACTGACCGGCGGCCGATTCCTCGAATCCAAAGTCTCCGTCTGGCAGGGTCTGCTGTTTTCACTGCTGCCCTTTGCCCTGCTCATCCTTCTCATCTGGTTCCTCGTCGCACGCGGCCTGCGAAGCGCCACCGGCGGCGGCGGCGGTGTGCTTGGCAACTTTGGCAAGAGTCGGCACCGAACCCTCACCAAGGAGATGACCAACGTCACCTTCTCCGACGTGGCGGGAATCGAAGAGGCCAAAGACGAAGTCACGGAGATCATCCAGTTTCTGAAGAACCCCAAGCGATTCATGCGGCTGGGTGGCCGCATCCCGCGCGGCGTCCTGCTCATCGGTGAGCCGGGCTGCGGCAAGACGCTTTTGGCCAAGGCCATCGCGGGCGAGGCCGACGTGCCCTTCTTCTCGATCAGCGGCTCCGACTTTGTTGAGATGTTCGTGGGTGTCGGCGCCAGCCGGGTGCGAGATCTCTTCAAGCAGGCTAAAGAGTCGTCGCCTTGCATCATCTTCCTCGACGAAATCGACGCCGTTGGCCGCAGGCGCGGCGGCGGCTTCTCCTCGGGCGGGCACGACGAGCGCGAGCAGACACTCAACGCCATTCTGGTCGAGATGGACGGCTTCAACTCTGCCGACGGCGTGATCGTGATTGCCGCCACCAACCGCAGCGACGTGCTGGACCCGGCGCTGACGCGCCCCGGCCGGTTTGACCGTCAGATCGTCGTTCCGCGTCCTGATGTTCGCGGCCGATTGGAGATTCTGCGCGTTCACGCCAAGAAAGTGAAACTCGGCCCGAACGTGGACCTGGAGCGCGTCGCCCGCGCCACGCCCATGTTCTCGGGTGCCGATCTGGCTGCGCTCATCAACGAGGCCGCCATCGCCGCAACGCTCGAAGACAAGGACTTTATCGAGCAGGAAGACCTTGAAGAGGCACGCGACAAGGTGAAGTTTGGCCGAGCACGCAAGAGCCGCGTGCGCGAGAAAGACGAGAACAAACTCGTCGCCTATCACGAGGCCGGCCACGCCGTGCTGCAGGTCTTGCTAACCGATGCGGACCCTCTTCACAAAGTCACCATCATCGCCCGCGGCGACGCTGGCGGCGCGACCTTCTCACTGCCTACTCGAGACCGCATGGGCTACAGCGCCAAGTGGCTGCACGCGACGCTGCGGGTGCTCTGCGGCGGCCGTATCGCCGAGGCCCGCGCTATGGAAGACGTGTCCAGCGGAGCATCGGCGGACATCTCGCAGGCCACGCAGATCGCTCGCACCATGGTGCTCGAGTGGGGCATGTCGCCCAAACTCGGCTTTGTTCGCTACACCGGCAGCGACACCCGCGAGATGTACCTTCCCGAGAAGGATTACTCGCAAGAGACCGCCAAGAAGATTGACGAAGAAGTGCGCCGGATCGTGGATGACGCCTACGCCGAGGCCGAGCGCCTGCTCATCGGCAACTGGGAAAAGGTCATTGCTGTCGCCGATGCGCTCATCAAGCACGAGACGCTCACCGCCGATGAAGTCTTCAAGCTGGTTCGCGGCGAAACCCTGACCAAGCCAACCGTGGCCGATCTGCTCGCGGCGGAGGTACGACGTGGCGCGCTCTCGGCTCGCACCGGCAACGGAAACGGCGCGGATGAGAAGGGGCCGGAACTACCGCCGGGTGCCGTTCCAACGCCCGCGTAAGGTTCCGGACGGGCGACGATCGCGTTGAATTCGTGCCCGAACCGGATCAAGGACCGATCGGAACTCATTGGGCTCGATCGAAGGCAGCCGAAGCGGCGGTAGATGAGTTCCCTCGGAGGTTCATCTGTCGCAATCGGCGAACGATCGCCTAAATCGCCGACCCAGTCGCACCAGCCCTGAGCCTTTCAATCTCCGCCACCGCCAACTCGTCGCAGCGTTCGTTCTCTGGGTGCCCGGTGTGCCCGCGAATCCAGTGAAACGTGATCTTGTGGCAGACCTGCAACCGGTCAAGTTCCATCCAGAGGTCTTGATTCTTCACCGGCTGTTTGTTGGCCGTCTTCCAGCCCTTGGCCTTCCAGCCCACCAGCCATTCCTTCAGGCCCTTCAGAACATACTGGCTATCTGAGTACAACTCCACCGCGCTCGGGCGGGTCAGCGCTTCAAGCCCGCGAATCACGGCCATAAGTTCCATGCGGTTGTTCGTTGTCGCCGGGTCGCTGCCAGCACTCTCTCGCGACTTGCCACTGCTCGGGTGCTGCAGCACAAACGCCCAGCCGCCCGGTCCCGGGTTGCCCGAGCACGCACCATCGGTAAAGAGCAGAACTCGCGGCGACGAAGCTACCTCATCAGAAATCTCTGCCTTGGGTTTGGCTTGTTGCGGGTTGTTCCGGGCTTTGGTGTCGTTCACGGTCGGCACTGTATCGGTCGGCCCATCGCTCTGCGCTTACCATCGCGCATGACCGCCAAGGCTCCCACTTCGCACTCCACCCCCGCCGCCGTCCTCACTCCCCCCGCTGCCACCAACGGAATCGTCACGGTGCAGCGCGTCGAGGTCCGCCCCGCCGCTGGTCGCTCCGATCCGATCGGGGCAGCCGTGGTGCGCGACGCCGCCGCGATCGGTGCTGTCGGCGCTCGCGTTCGTTCGTGTACGGCCTCGCGCGTCTACCTGCTCCAGTCAACACTCAGCCCTGAACAGGTTGAGTTCGTCGCGCAGAGATTGCTCACCGACCCGATCGTCGAAGAGTTCTGCATCGGTGCCAGCGAGCCCTCGCCTGCGATCTCGGTAGTCGAGGTTCATCCCCTGCCGGGGGTCATGGATCCGGTCGCCATTTCCGTTCGCGCGGCGATCGTGGACTTGCTCGGGCTTGCCGCAGATTCCGCGCTCGAAGTCGCCACCGGCTGGCGGTATGACCTGCGAATGACCGAGCCCACCGAGCCAGCAGAACCGAGCCACAGCGCTGATCAGACCGCGATGGAAGTGGCCAAGCGTGTCGTTGCCAACCCTGTGATTCATCGCGTTTCCAGCGGTGCGTACCAGCCCACCTCCTTCCCGATCGTCGGCCATCACGAGCACAGTGTTCGGCTCGTTCCCGTCCGCGAACTCGACGACGACGGGCTGAACCGGCTCTCACGCGACGGCCACCTCTTCCTCTCGCTCGAAGAAATGCGGGCGATCCGCTCCGAGTTCGCTCGTCTTGACAGAGACCCCACCGACGTTGAACTCGAGACACTCGCCCAGACCTGGAGCGAGCACTGCGTCCACAAAACACTCAAGAGCACCATTCGGTATCAGGGATCCGGCTCGCCCGACTCCGACCGCATCCGATGGCGAGGGCGGCCCGGCCACGAGATTGCGCCCGACGGCACCGTGGTCATTCACAACCTGCTCAAGTCCACCGTCGCGGCCGCGACGCACGAACTCATAAAGGAAGGTATCGACTGGGCGCTGAGCGTCTTCAGCGATAACTCCGGCGTGATCGCATTCGACGACCAGACCGCGGTGTGCGTCAAGGTCGAAACGCACAACCATCCCTCAGCGATCGAGCCCTACGGCGGCGCGGCGACGGGCGCTGGTGGCTGCATCCGCGACGTGATCGGCACCGGCCTGGGCGCTCGACCCATCGCCAACACCGACGTCTTCTGCGTCGCGATGCCAAATCAGTGGAGCGAGGCCTCGGGCTGGGGCACCGCCGAGCGAGAGAGATTTGCCCACGGCCTGCCCGCGAATTTCGTGGACGATGCACCGACCGCCCCGTTGCCGCAGGGCACCCTGCACCCACGCCGCGTGCTGACGCAGATCGTCGCAGGCGTGCGCGACTATGGCAACCGCATGGGCATCCCAACCGTCTCGGGCGCAGTGTCGTTCGACAATCGCTACATCGGCAATCCGCTGGTCTTCTGCGGTTGTGTCGGCGTCATGCCGCGAAACCGCGTCAAGGGCCGCGTGCAGGTCGGCGACCTGATCGTCGTGATGGGCGGCCGTACCGGGCGCGACGGCATTCACGGCGCAACCTTCAGCAGCGCAGAGCTGGAACACACCGCCGCCGACGAGTTCGCGCACGCCGTGCAGATCGGTAACGCCATCACCGAGAAGGGCTTGCTCGACGCGATTCTTCGCGCTCGCGACCAGCATCCCGAACCGCTCTACAGCGGACTCACTGACTGTGGTGCGGGCGGCTTCTCGAGCGCCATCGGCGAACTGGGCAAGGACACCGGCGCGGTCGTCCACCTCGAGCGAGCGCCGCTGAAGTACCCGGGGCTGAGTTACACCGAGGTCTGGATCAGCGAAGCCCAAGAACGCATGGTGCTGGCCGTGCCCGCCAGCAACCTTGCGAGCCTCGAACGAATCTGCGCTGAAGAGGGGGCAGAACTCGCCGTGCTTGGCGAGTTTCGACCCCCCGACGGTTCCACGCCTGATGCGCCGGACCTGCAACTGAACTTCAAGAGTCAGGAGGTTGGACGGCTGGGGATGCACTTCTTGCATGAGGGCATTCCAACTCCTCATCGTGAAGCAAGATGGTCCTCGCCGCCCTCTCAGCCCGCAACGCCATCATCATCGCCACCCGACGCACAACCAACCGACCCAGCTTTCTCGCTCGAAGCGACGCTGCTCCAATTGCTCGGCCACCCAAACATCGCCAGCAAGCACTGGATCGTCCGTCAATATGACCACGAAGTCCGAGGGGCCTCTGTCATCAAACCACTTGTCGGCCCGATGGGCCGCGGGCCGGGGGATGCGAGCGTGATCCTGCCCGTGCCCGGCTCAAGACGCGGCCTTGCGCTCGCGTGCGGCTTGCAGACGCCAC
>JBGSRG010000212.1:0-8283 GCA_041737685.1 Phycisphaerales bacterium
GCCATGGCGGGAGTTGAGCGTCCGCGAATCGCGGTCTGCGGCGTGAACCCGCACGCCGGCGAGGGCGGACTGCTGGGGGATGAGGACGATCATTTGGTTGCGCCGCAGGTGCTACTGGCCAGACACGAGGGGATCGACGCGCACGGCCCTCTGCCGGCGGACACGCTCTTTGCGCAAGCGCTCCTAAAGAACGGCAAGCGGCAGAGCGAGAGCGGCTTCGACGCGGTCGTGGCGATCTACCA
This sequence comes from Phycisphaerales bacterium, assembly GCA_041737685.1. GTDB lineage: Bacteria > Planctomycetota > Phycisphaerae > Phycisphaerales > UBA1924 > JAHBK01. The sequence continues at coordinate 243 of JBGSRG010000212.1, forward strand.
CGATCAGGGCCTGATCCCTTGCAAACTTATCGACGGCTATCGCACCGTGAACGTAACGGTGGGACTACCCGAGGGCATCATCCGCACTTCGCCCGCCCACGGCACGGCGTACAACATCGCCGGTAAGAACATCGCCAACGCCGAGTCGATGGTGGAGGCGATCGGGCTAAGTCTCTCGATGGAGTGAGTTGAGCCGCCGAGACGGGCTTTCGCTGTCGATCATGTGCAGATCGACTCAGCGCTCACCCCCACACGTTGTTGCGGCGGTTCACATCCGGGAAGACCCCGTCCGGGTCGATCTCCAGCGTCTTGATCCGCCGGCCCTTGGTGTCCCACATGGTCTGCCATTCGTCAGAGTGGAACCACGCCTCTACCGGCAGCACTCGGCGTTCGCTCGTGCCGTCGTCATACGTCACTTCGTAGTCCACCGGGGCCACCTGCCCGCCCAGGTTGCGGAACGTGACGCGAGCGTTGCGGCCGCCCATCTCGCCGGACTGCCCGCCGGGCTGCGAGACGGTGGTGACGGCCTGATCCAGCACGCCGGTCTCGTAGAACCAGCCGCGCCAGAACCAACTCAGATCCTCGCCCGTCACGTCTTCCATGGTGCGGAAGAAGTCCCACGGCCGCGGGCTCTTGAACGCCCAGCGCCGGATGTACTCGCGGAAGGCCTCGTCGAAACGATCGGGACCGAGAATGCCCTCGCGAAGGAACGCAAGGGCCACCGCGGGCTTGGCGTACTGCGACTTGCCCAGCATGCGCGGCAGGAGCCGATCGGGCATCGTGTCGACCGGTTGGGGAAACGGATCGGGATACTCATCGGCGAACTCGGCGATGTCGAGTTTGGGGAAGCGGTCGGGATAGCGGTCGAAGTTGGCGTAGATGTTGATGAACGAGCAGAGGCCCTCGTCCATCCATGCGTGCCGGCGCTCGTCGGTGTTCACCATCATCGGGAACCATGTGTGGCCAATCTCGTGCGTCGTGACGTACCACAGGTCGTACTCGTCTTCGTCCTCGTTGCAGAAGACGATCTGCGGATACTCCATGCCACCCACGATCCCCGAGACGTTGGAAGCCGATGGGTAGGGATACTCGTGCCACATCCTTGAATAGTGCTTGATGGACTCACGAACCATGCGTGTGCTGCCGCCGCTGGCGTGTTCCGGGCCCCAGAGTGACCGGCTCTCGCGCGGATAGAACGACTGACAGAGCACGCCGGCGTTTGTCCGCGGCGTGCCTGTCTGCAAATCGACACCGGCGAGCGGCGCTGAGCGTCCGGCCGGTGAGCCGCCCGCGGCGTCTTGCTCGCTCAGTGTGCATGCATCCCACTGAAATGCTCGGCTCGTGGCCCAGGCGAACGTGCGGCACGCCGACGCGGAGAATCGCCAGGTGCGTCGCTGGCCCTTCAATCCTTCACGGTTGCCGATCTCTTCGATCGAACGGATCACGATCGGTTCATCGCTGGACCGCGCAGCAGAGAGTCGAGAAAGCTCGTCCTCGAGCAGGACCTCTTGCGCGTTGGTCAGTTCGCCGGTCGCGGCGACGATGTGATCTCCGGGGACCGTGATCTGCACTGCATAGGTGCCAAAGTCGGAGTAGAACTCGCCCTCGCCCAAGTACGGTAGTTTGTTCCAGCCGTGTACGTCGTCGTACTTGGCCACCGCCGGGAACCACTGGGCGATCTGATAGACCGGCCCATCCTGACACTCACGAATGCCCATCCGGTCAGAGCCAAACTCTGGGACACGGAAGGAGTATGTGATCGTGAAACTGGTGCTGCTCTGCTGTGGAAGCAAGGGCATGCCGAGTTTCAGTCGCGCGAGCGTGCCTCGCTCTTCGAGAGCGAGCGATCGGCCTTGACCGTCGGTCACGCTCTGGATCGTCAGCCCGCCGGTGATCTCGTTCTTAGAACGGAACCGGTCGCCGGGTCTGGCCAGACGGCTACCGGTCGAGCCTTCGCGGTACAAGTTCTGGTCAAGGTGGAGCCAGAGTTCGTTGAGCGTGTGTGGCGAACGATTAAAGTAGTTCACCTCGCACGTCGCGCGAACAGTTCTTGAAGGCTCGTCAAAGTCCACGTCAATGTGGTAGTTTGCCGAGTTTTGCCAGTAGGCGGGGCCCGGCTCGCCCGCAGATGTTCGGAACAGGTTGCCCGCGGGCCACGGCAGCGCTGAGAAGATGGTCTCTTGGTCGCGCGTGCCGGGTGTGCGAACGTGGGCCACGCGCGTGCCGTCCGGTGCGACCAGCGTGTAGTCTGGCGCGTGCTGCGAGCCGCCGTTGCTCGAGCAGGACACCAGCAAGCCCACCACCACAGACCAACCAACGAGGGTCAGCACCGCGCGCGCGGCTGTGCGGGTTCGAGGGTGCCCGGCCGCGATTGCTGGGCCGATGAGGTTGTGTATTGTCATGTCTTGTGCCTTGTCGCTTTCGTGTTTAGCTCTTGCGGTCCAGCAGTCGATAACTCACAGCCTCGGCGACGTGCGGCACGCCGATCGCTTCGCAACCCTCAATATCGGCGATGGTTCGCGACACGCGCCGGATCTTGTCATACGCGCGTGCGCTCAGACCCAGTTCGGTCATGGCCTGTGCCAGCATCGTTTGAGCATCGTCACTCATGCCCGCCACCTTGTCCAGTTGCTTGCCGCTCAGCCTCGAGTTGGGCACACCCTGCGTCAGCGTGCGCGATCGTTGCACGTTGCGAGCCTGCAGCACCGACTTTCGCATCTGGGCGCTCGTGGTGCCGCGCGGCTCGCCCGAGAGTTGCTTGAAGGGTACCGCCGGTGCCTCAACATGAATGTCGATTCGATCGACCAACGGGCCGGAGAGTCGCGAGAGGTAGCGGTCCATCGCCCGTCTGCCAAACTCGTCAGCGGGCATGTCACCCTTGGGTGTGGGGTTCATCGCCGCCACGAGCATGAAATTCGCCGGGAACTTGACCGACGAGTGAGCCCGCGCGATGCTCACGCAGTGCTCTTCAAGCGGCTGACGCAGCGTTTCCAGAACGGGACGTGGAAACTCGGGCAGTTCGTCCAGAAACAGCACGCCGTGGTGCGCCAGCGAAATCTCGCCCGGGCGTGGGATCATGCCGCCACCAACCACCGCAGCGCTCGAAGCCGTGTGGTGCGGCGAGCGAACCGGGCGAACGGTGATCAGCCCGATCTGATCCATGCCCGTGGGCAACATGCCCGCAGCGGAATAGACCCGCGTCACCTCGAGCGCCTCGTCGATCGATAGCGGCGGCAGAATGCCGGGCAACGCCCGGGCCATCATCGTTTTGCCCGTTCCCGCCGGGCCGAGCATCAGCAGGTTGTGGCCGCCCGCCGCGGCGACAGTGATCGCCCGCTTGACCGACTCTTGCCCGCGAACATCGGCAAAGTCGATCGGTGCCTCGGCCGTCCGCAGCAGTTCGGCCACATCCACTGCCGGGTGCGGGTGGGCCTCAAGTTGGTTGTTGAGCAGGGCTACCACTTCACTCAAAGTCGCGATGCCAATCGCCTCAACGCCCGGCACCACCGCCGCCTCTGCAGCGTTCTCTCGCGGCACAATCACGCCGGCCAAACCGCGCGATCGAGCGAGCGCCGCCATAGCGATTACGCCGCGAATGGGTCGAACACGCCCGTCGAGCGCCAGTTCGCCCGCGAGCAGGTATCGGCGCGGATCGATGTCGAGCGTGGAGGCCGCGGCGGTTGCGATGGACGTGTGCGTGGAAATGGAGCTAGGGGCATTTCCCGCCGTGGCGGAATCGGCAGCGGGACGCAACTCAAGGGGCAGCGACTCCACAAACGCCGGCGCGCGTGCGGCGGGCTTGCGACTGTCGATCAGGCCTGTGGCGATCAGCAACGCCACCGCGATGGGCAGGTCGTAGAGCGGGCCTTCCTTGCGAACATCCGCCGGGGCGAGATTGATCAGCACACGCCCGGGTGGGAACGAGAACCCGCTGTTGCCCAGCGCCGAGCGAACCCGCTCGATCGACTCCTTTACCGCCGTATCAGGCAAGCCCACCACGTCAGCGCGATTGGGCTGTGCGGTCAGATCGACGTCGACCTCGACCTCGCAAGGAAGCGCATCGATGCCGTGCAGGAGATAACTCTGGGTTCGCGCGAGCATGGCGGGGGGAGTGTTGGCCGGTGCGAAGGATGAGTAAGAGGAAAGCGGATGAAGAATGTTGGTTGAGGACTGCGGGGATAGGGGGCGGACGGCAAGAAGAGTTGGATGGGGCTGCGGATTGGGGGGTGCGTGGCGCGATGGCGCAGTGGCGGCCCAATGACAAGGCAGAGCAGCATAACAGAAGCCGATCTTCGGGCAAGACCATGCTGATCAAGATTGCTGAGCCTCTGGTGATATGCCTTCGGGGTCCGGTCAAGTGGGTCCGGTCAAGGGGGTCTGGACAAGGGGGTTCCGATGCCCCTCGGCGGGAATCGACCCCCCGATCCACCCTCCCAGAGCCCCGATTCATCAGAATCCGCACATTCGGTTCAGTCCGACGTCATCCGGTCCGATGGGGTGAGCACGCCCCCTTCCCCCTCAACAACCCAGCGGCACGTGCACACTTTGGAACCACCCATGAACCTCTTGCTCGTTGACGATTCGGCCACGATGCGTGCCCTGCAGGTCTCAGCGCTGCAAGCAATCGGCCACACGAACATCCAGACAGCCAGCAGCGGCGACGAGGCCCTCGATAAGGTGGGAATGAACCCGCCCGATCTGATCCTGGTCGATGCCGACATGCCGGGCATGGACGGGCTTTCGTTCGTTGAGCAGTTTCGCAAACTCGACCGTCGAACGCCCGTGATCGTGCTGACGGCCCAGAATCAGCGGTCGCGAATGATCGACGCGATGCGCGCGGGCGCCGACAACTATCTCTACAAGCCCTTCACGCCCGATCTGGCCCGCCAGCGGATCAACGAGGTCATGGCCGATCGGGCTGCGGCCTGAGGTCGCTGGACAAACCCAACGTTTGAGCGCACAATGGGAACGCATGACACGCCACAAGTGTGCCGTCGCGGGCCTAAGGGTTCGCGTGGCGATGGGGGTTCTGGTCGTTTGGTTGAACTGCGGCAGTGCCTTGGCCGGCGCTGACGATCCTGCTGCGCCCACCAGTGCAGGTGCTGGCGACGGAGGTGCTGGTGCTGACGGTGCTGGCAATGCTGCGAGCCCGCCGCCAGCCCCAAAGCCCGAGCCGCAGCCGACCGATGCCGCAGAAGGAGCGGAGGTGGTCGTCTATATGAAAGACGGCCAGCGCTTCACGGGCATTCTTGTCTCGGTCGACGAGAACTTTGTGCGAGTGCGGATCGCGGGCATCTCCACGCCCCTGCCGCTGTCGTCGGTACAGAAGTACGAAGTGCTGCCGCCGATCTTGCAGCGGTACATGGAGTTGCGGTCGTCGGTGGGTGACGATCCCGAGCAGATTGTGCGACTTGCGCAGTGGCTTCGCGAGCGCGAGCGGTACACGCTGGCGCTGGCCGAGGTTGAACGGGCCCTGTCGATCGACCCCGATCACGCGCCGTCGAAGAGCCTCAAGGTCCTGCTTGAACAGCAGGTGCTCCTGAAGGTGAAGTCGTCAAAGCCCAATGCCGCAGAGGGCGACGCAGACGATGCCGACGCCGTCCGTGGCCGTGCGCTGCCCGAACGCATCCGCGACTTTCCGCTGCTCAATCGCGAGCAGATCAACCTGCTGAAGGTCTACGAGATCGATCTGGATGCGCAGCCGCGTCTGGTTATCAAGCGAGACACCGTGACCCGATTGCTCGAGCAGAACGCGGGCCATCCACTCGTTCCGATCACGCGCGAGGGACGCGAGGCGTGGTATCGAAAGGATCCGGTCGAGATCATGCGGCTGATGTTCCGGCTCCAAGCGCGGAATCTCTATTCCAGCGTTCAGGTGCTGGATCAACCGCGAACCTTCGAGATTTTCCGAGACCAAGTGCAGCGAAACTGGCTCCTGCAGCGCTGCGCCACAAACGAGTGCCACGGCGGAAGCGAGGCCGGCCGATTCGTTCTCTACAACCGCCGGCCCAACAGTGAGCAGACGGTCTATACCAACTTTCTCATCATCAGTCGTTTCCAACTCGCCGACGGCCGCGGCCTGATCAACGTGGACGATCCGTCGAAAAGCCCGCTTTTGCAACTGGGTCTGCCGCGAGAAGACTCGCTCTATCCACACCCGCCGGTGATGAGCGATCGTGGGCGCGGCGGTCCGCCTCGCAACATCTTCCGACACAACTTCAACGCAACCGACGAGCGGCCCTTTCAGGAGAGCATCGACTGGGTGCGCTCACTCTTCCGACCTCGCCCTGACTACCCGATCGACTTTGAGCCGTTCGAGGGCAAGGCAAGGTCCGTTCAGAGACCGGGCGCGGGCCCTGGTTCGGATCGAAGTGGGGGTGACGGAGCTGGTCGCGAGCCCCCGCCGGGCGTCCGAACGGGCACTCCTTCCGCCAATCCCGCTAGCCAGCCCGCGCCAACGCAAGAGTCGCAGCGGGAACCGCCCCCTGCGCCTGATCCGCGGTAGGGGTGCGCCTGAATCGGGCAGAAGCCCAGTGCACCGGCTGCCGGAGCACCCGACTCCGAACCGGTACCGGCACCGGAACCGGAACCGCGATCAGTGCGCACGCTTTGGGAAGGAACAGTAGTGTCATCGGCTGAGCCGCCTTCTCGCACTCCCCGCTCCATACCCGGCGATACCGATCGAAATCCTATCAAACTTGGTTCTGCACGCAGATTGAACTCTCCGTGGCGGAAGTGCGAGGGCGGAGTTGATAGAGTGTGGGCCTCAGTTCGCCGCCGTGGTGAGCACAGGCTCAAAGGCCGTGGGCGGCTTGTCGGCGATCCATGACCGGCTCGCAGATTGGTGGCATCGACGGACAAGCCACGGGTGAGGGGCGAGGGTGTGCGTGTTGGTCGCTCAGACCAGAGTCTTGCGCGGATCGCGGACTCGGGTCGAGTGTCAGGTAAGGAAGTTGACCGCATGATGATCTCGTACCCCCGACCCTCCAAACGACTGACCAAGCGTCACCAGCCCGCTGGCTTGCAAACTGTTCGCCTCTTGACCGCAAGCGTGCTGCTCGCCGCGGCGGTCTTTACGGCTACGGGCTGTGACAACTCAGACAGCGTGCAGGCTGAACTGGACCGCGCCGAGATCATTCTCAACGCGCTCTCTGCGCCGGGATCGACCGCTCGCCCCACCGACGACCGCAAACGTGACGACTTGCAATGGGTGATTGATCGCCTGAACGGCCGCCCCGGCAAGGGCACCGCCGCGACACTGCTGCGACCGGAAGACTTTGACCGTCGCCTGGACGACCCGGCGGCCAAGGCCAAGGTCGGCCTGACACAACTTCCGGATCCAACTGGTGCAGCTGTCGATGCCGAACTGCCCGGCCGCGCCGCCGCCGCGAACATGCTTGTTTCTCGTGCGCAGGCCGGACTTGCCGAGATCCCGGCCGGCACGCACGCACATGTAGAAGCAGCACTGCTGAACCAACTCGCCGTGATCCGTGCAACCGCAGGCGAGTGGCACGCGATGAACTCTCAGGCCGCGGGTCTCGAAACCTACGACCCCGAGACCGACGTGCGGATGCTCGAAGCGCAGATCGTTACGAGACGGACCGAACTTGGCGCCGCCCAGCGAGCCAAGGCCGATGCCGACGCCGCGATCGCCGACCTCGAAAGTCAGGCCGATGCACAGAGCGCTGAGGGACAGTCGGCACGCGGCCAAGAGACCGGCCTTCGTGAACAGATGCTCAACGCATCAGAGACCGAGCGCTTGCGGATTCTCGAAGAGGCCACGCAGTACCGCCGACAGGCCGATCAGAAGGACCGTGCCGCGGCGATGCTCTTGGCACAGGTTGCCAGCCAAAGCCCCGAAGCGGCCACGCTCGGCGGTCGAGTGACGCTCATCGAATCCCAGATGCGGTACCTTCAAGAGGGCATCGAGAACGTGCGGCTACGCGGGCAGCGCAATCTCGACTCGGCCAACGCCGCGCGTGCTACCGCCGCAGAAGTTGCTACCAAACTCGACCGACTCATCGGCGAGGCCGCGGCGATG
>JBGSRG010000230.1:0-2799 GCA_041737685.1 Phycisphaerales bacterium
GCTGCGATCGCCGGCTCGTTCATGCGGACAACGGTCTGGGCGATGACCAGTAGGACGGTGAGTTTGACAAGGCTGATGGCGGTCTTGACGACGTTGCGTTTGCCGAAGAGCCGCTTGACACCCGAGATCGGATTCAGTCGAGAGAGTTTGGGCTGCAAAGGGCGGAGGGTGAAGAGCCAGCCAACTTGCACGAACTGGGAAGTGATGGCGACGACGAACATGAGCAAGAGAACGGGCACCGCGACCATCGCGCCGTGTCGGGCCGAGTCGAGCAGCAGGGCTTGAGCGCCTTCCCAGGTGGCGCCGGTGGCGGCTGGCCCGCGCGCATCAAGCCCGTTTCGCATCAGGTCGAGCATCGAACGCACGAACCAGCCGCCGAAGATGACCATGATGAGCACGGCGCCGATGAGGTCGATGGTGGCGCCAAGCAGCGGCGACTTGGCGACCTGCCCGTTCTGGCGCGCATCGGCCAATCGCTTTCCGGTCGGTTGTTCGCTTTTTTCGCCCAGATCCTCGGCCATGACCGGCACACCCTCTCAAAGTTCATCATCAAGGCCGCGTCAGCCCGCGGAATCTGTTCCCATCCAGGTTCCCACGATCCCCTGCAGCGCCGCCAGTACTTCTTCGTGAATTGAGTGCTCGATGGCGGTGAGGGCGAGGATGAGGCCGAAGATCGCGATAAGGACTTTGGTGGCAAAGCCGATGCTCATGACGTTGATCTGCGGCAGGGTTTTCATGACGAAGCCCATCGCGACGGTTTCGAGGAGGATGATGCAGAGGACGGGTGCGGCGACTCGCATGGCCAGTTCCATGCCCGAACCCAGCACGCCCACGAGCAGGTCGAGCGAGACGACGGCAACCGACTGGCCAGCCAGGTTTGCGGCGTGTGCGCCGGCCTCAGAGCCAACGCCGAGTGCGAAGCCGGCGGGCACGGCGTTAAAGGAGCCGGCGACGGAGAGGAAGAGCGACTCAAGCCCGCCGATGGCCAAGAACACGCCCATTGCGATGAAGAGGAGCAACTGGCCGACGGTGTCACTCTCGACGTCGAGCGCCGGGTTGTAGATGTTGGCGAGGCCCATGCCCATCTGCTGACCCATGATGAGACCGCCGAGTTGTGCGGCGTAGATGGGCAGGGCGGCGATGAGGCCGATGGACACGCCGATGAGGGTTTCGCCTGCGACGACCCAGCCAAGACTGAGGAGGTCGAAGTCGTGTGCGTTGAGGTTTCCTGCGGCGTGCTGGACGGTGGGATACATGCCGACGGCGAGCATGAGGCAGAGCAGGACACGCGCCTGGGCAGGCACGACGGAGCCGGAAATCGCAGGCGCGAAGACGAAGAGGCCCGAGAGCCGGAACAAGACCAGCAGGAAGGGGATGGCATGGTCGAGGATGGACTGGGGGATGGTCAAGGCTTGGCGTGGGGTTTGTTGCGAAAGTGCTTCAACGAGAAATGGCTTGCGGTTGAATGTGGGGGCGTTGGGTGAGGCGGGTCGGTGCGGAGGGATCGGACTTTGCCGGCTCAATCGTTCTTGCTCACCACTCGGTGAGCATCTGGGCCGTGAACTCCAGCAGACGGGCGAAGATCCAGGGAATCAGCAGCACGGCGACGAGCACCATCGCAAAAATCTTGGGAACGAAGGTGAGGGTCTGCTCCTGGATGGAGGTGATGGACTGCAGGATGCTGATGACCAACCCGACGACGATGCCTGCGCCGAGGATCGGCGTGACGATTTTGAGCGACAACACGAGCGTCTCTGAGACCAACTGGACCAGACTTTCGTCGAAGTTCATGGGTACACGCTCCCGCTGGCCACACCAAGACGCTTATGCACGCCCGAAACCACCAAAGGCCGAGGCGAGTGTGGAGAACGCCGTGGCGGCATGGTCGAGCATCAGGTGTGAAATCTCGGTCGGATCGATCACGGCACCGTTGCGGACCACGAAACTGGTCAGCAGGCTGCCCACGACGAGGGTCCATCCGTCAACAAGCACAAAGAGCAGCATCTTGAAGGGCAGGCTGATGAGCACGGGTGGCAGCATCATCATGCCCATCGAGATGAGCACGCCCGCGATGACCATGTCGATGACGAGGAAGGGGAGATAGACCTTGAAGCCGATGAGGAAGGCCGTCTTGAGTTCGCTGAGCATAAAGGCCGGGACGAGGGAGATCATGTCAACGTCGTCGGTGGTGAGCGTCTCGGGTCGGCTGGTGTCGATGCCGCGGTAGTTGAGCATCATGTAGACGCCCGACCAGTTGCCGGTGGCATCGATCTGGTCGAACATGAAGTCGCGGATAGGCTGCTTGGCGTTGTTCCAGAGTTGGGTGTAGTCGCGGACTTCGCCGCGGTTGTAGGGGGCGATGGCCTCTTCGTGGATACGGTCAATGGTGGGCGACATGACGACGAGGGTCATGAACAGGGAGAGGCCGAGCAATACTTGGGGCGGCGGGAGGGACTGCGTGCCCAGCGCCTGTCGAACCAGACCCAGCACGACGATCATGCGAACGAAGCAGGTCGTCATAAGCATGATCGACGGCACGAGCGTGAGGACGGTGAGGAGGATGACGATGTTGATGGGGCCGGACAGCCCGCCGGGCGCGGCCTCGCCGTCGACGCCCGTGTTTGCGGTGCTGCCTGAAGATTTGCCCGCTCGGCCCGGGCTTCCTGAGAGGAAACCGCTTGCGCCCGCGATGACTTCGAGGGGATTGAGTTCACGAACGTCTGGAAAAGTGGCGGGCGGGGCGGGGGTGGCAGCGGCGTTTGGGCTCTCGGGAGAAGCGGCGGGACTGGTGGGTGAAAC
>JBGSRG010000231.1:0-1651 GCA_041737685.1 Phycisphaerales bacterium
GACGACGGCGCCGCGTCACTGGATCCGGCCGCGCGGTCGCTGGCCGATGCGCTGCGGATCATGTATCGCTTGTTGCAAGGGCTGATGCTGGTGGTCGCGGGGGCGTATCTGCTCTCGGGCTTTCAGGCGATTGGCGTGACCGAGCGCGGCGTGCGGATGACCTTTGGCGAGGTTGTGGGAACGAACCTGGGGCCGGGGTTTCAGTGGTCGTGGCCGGAGCCGATTGGCGAACTGATCAAGGTTGGGGTGACGGACCAGGAACTGGCGCTTCGCGAAGAGTTCTTCATGAAGTTGGGGGAGAACGAAGAGAAGAATCTGCTGACCGATTCTGGCGGTGTCAGTTCGCTCTATGGCGGCGGTACGGACACGCTGGACCCGGATTCTGACGGCATGTTGCTGACGGGCGACGGCGGGATTGCGCACGCGAGGTTCCGAATCCGTTACTCGCGCGTTGATCCGGTGAAGTTCATCTCGGGTGTGGATCCCGAGTTTGAGCGGAAGATCGTGGGCTCGGCGGTTCGGCGGGGCGTGGTGCAGGCCGCGGCGGGGGTGACGGTTGACGAGATCATCACCAACCAGTTGGACCCGGAATTGCGCGGTGGCGATGCGCGGCGGGTGCAGGAAGTGGCCCAGGCCAACGCGCAGCGCATTCTGGACGAGATGGAGACGGGGCTGCGGCTGGAGGCGCTGACGATGGAGCGGCAGATGCCGCCGCGGCGTGTGGGTGCATCGTTCAACATGGTGCAGTCGGCCCAGACCGAGGCCAAGAGCGAGGTGGAGCGGGCCAGCGAGTTTCGCGATGAGCGATTGGTAGAGACCGCGGGCAATGCGGCGCCGTTGATCTTGACGTGGATTGATCGGTATGAGGCGGACCTGGCGCGCGGAGACAGGGCCGCGGCGTCACGCACGCTGACGGTGATCGATTCGCTGCTGATGGGCGAGGCGACGACGGTGGAGGGCGTGGAGATTGTTCCGAGAACGTTTGGTGGCGTGTCGAACATGCTCGCCGAGGCCCGGCAGTATCGCACGACGATGGCGAATCAGGCTCGGGCCGACATCGCGATGTTTCAGGCGAAGCTGGCGACCTATCGCTCGAACCCGCAGGTGATGATCGCGGGCGAGTGGACGAGCGCGATGACGCAGTTCATGTCTCGGCCCAGCGTGCAGACGATCATGCTGCCGCCCAACTCGGATCGGATGGTTGTGCAGATCAACCGCGACCCGGACGTGGCACGGCAGCAGCAGATAGAGCGGAATCAGGCTGAGTTTGACGCGGCGACGAAGAAGCGGCAACTTGAGCAGGAGCAGCAGCGGTTTCAGGACAAGGCCGACGCCGATACCAAGAAGGCCTCGGGCTGATCGATTGGGCGGTTGATTGAATGTGCGGCGGGCGAAGCGGCGTGCGTGGTTCCCGTTCCGGCGTGCTTGCGGTTGTGTGGGAGTGGCTTGGTCTGGGATGGCTTAGCGAGGTGTGGCGTGGCGTGTGCTGAGTGCTGCTGGATGTTGCTGACTGTGCCGTGTGCGTGTCCGGATCGGACTTTGTGAGAAAGCCCATGACCCGCCTTGCTCCAACCACTCTTGAGGCCACAGCGCGAGGCCGCGGCAGCGCAGCGAAAGTGGAAGCGCCTGAACGCGACACCATCGTTGCGGT
>JBGSRG010000394.1:0-4635 GCA_041737685.1 Phycisphaerales bacterium
GGGGCAGACATGGTCGAGTTTCGAGTCGACGACTTTTTTACAGGTGCGGTCAGCGAGGCGTCAGGGAACCTTGATCCTCTGCAAGTGAAGGCGATACTGCGGATGATCGCCGGCAGCCCGCTGCCGTGCATCTTGACGTGCCGGTCGATGGCGGAGAGTGGGGGGGCTGCCGGGGTTGGGGGGTATGACGGTGATGAGTCTGCACGAGTTTCGCTCTATGAGCGGCTGGGCACCGCCGCGAGCACAAGCCACACCCGCGGCAGTTCGCAAGACGCTGGGGCTTTGAAGGAACACCCGCCGCGATACCTCGACTTTGAGCATGCCTCGTATGTTCGCAGCGCAAACATCAAGCAGAAGATCAACCTTGCGGTTCGCCACCCCGGCCAACTTCGGGCCGACGTAGAAACCGGGCTGATTCTCTCCACGCACGACTTCGTCGGGCGGCCGAACGACCTCACGCGCCGGATTCTGGCGATGCAGTCGGAGCCAGCCGCGAGCATCGTCAAGTTCGCGTTTCGTGCTCGCTCACTCCGCGACAATCTGGAGGTGTTCGATCTGTTGCGCGAGCAGCGAGAATCGGGTGGCGTGGGGGGGATGGGAGAGATGGGCGGCAAGCCCATCATCGGGCTGGCCATGGGCGAGTTCGGGTTGATGTCGCGCGTGCTTGCGCCGAAGTTTGGCGGGTTCCTCACGTTCGTGGGGTTGAAGAAGGCCAGCACCACCGCGCCCGGACAGCCGAGCGTCGCCGAATTGCTGGAGTTGTACCGGTTCCGGTCCATCGGCCCCAAGACCCAGGTCTACGGCGTGATCGGAAGCCCCGCCGCGGCGGCACATTCACTCTCGCCCTTGGTTCACAACGCGGGCTTTGAGGCGGTGGGGCATGATGGGGTTTATCTGCCACTGCCGATCGGGGTGGACGAGTCGGGGAGCGACCAAGCCGAGGAGAAGACCTATCTCAGCCTGCGTGCGACGCTCGATGCGCTGCTTGAGCACGAAGGGTTGGACCTCGCGGGACTGAGCGTGACGATGCCCTTCAAGGAGATGGTTTGGAAGTGGAATCGCGAACGCGGGAATTGCGGCGAAGGCAGTTACGGGTTTGATTGCGATGCTGGCGCCGACGCTTGCCAAGCGCTCAACACGCTCGCGATCACCGCAACCGGTCGTCGAGAGGCGATGAACACGGACGCCGCGGCGATCACGAGCCTTCTGAAAGGTGTGCTGAGCGAAAGACCCGACGCACGTGTACTGGTCGTCGGGGCGGGCGGCGTTGCGAGAGCAGCGGCGTGGGCGAGTGTGAATTGCCAAGCATCGGTCACTATCGTGAATCGATCGATCGATCGCGCGGAGCGATTGGCAGAGGACCTTCAGCCACGCGCGAGCGCGTCGCGTCAGGCTGAGCCCAGGGGCGGAGAATCCATAACGGCGATCAGCGCTGACGAACTGAGCGGGTGGGCTCGCTGGCCCTTCGACGTGGTCATCAACTGCACAAGCGTGGGCATGAAGGGGGCGGGGGGCGGGCCTGACGCAAAGGGCCTACCGATCCCCGCTGAGGCGATCGACAAACTACCCGAGCACGCGCTGATTTTCGAAACTGTCTACACGCCCGTGATCACGCCCTTCTTGCGAGCCGCACAGGAACGCGGACGTCGTGTCATCGACGTCGTTCAGATGTTTGTCGAGCAAGCCGCCATGCAGTTCTCGCTCTGGACCGGCAAGCCCGCACCCCGGCAGCTGTTCGATCGGCTCTGCCGCGAAGCACTCGCCGAGCGTGAGCAAGGCTGAGCCGCCGCTCGCCAGACGCGGGCCGGTTCAGTCCTCAATGGCAATGCCGCTGGCGCGCAGCAGGGTCTTGAAGCCATCACCGAACGCGAAGTTGTGCTTGGGAAAGGTTGTCCCGGCCATGTTCTTGTCGAGATGGCTGAAAATCATCTCGACTTCGCCGATAGGCTGATAGTCCTCATCGGGCCGGGCGTGATCAAACAGTTCGATCGTCGCGCTGATCGAAGCCCCCGCGGTGTCCATCCGCTCGATGCGAGTGGTGTATCGGAGCGTGCAGCCGGGGCCAACCTCGCGACGAATCTCCGCACGGCCGACCTTGGCCAGCACCACCTTCTCCGTGAATCCCGAGGAGTGGCCGACGAGAATGCCCGATGCCTGCGCCACACCTTCCAGAATGAGGCTGCTGGGCATCACCGGGCACGCGGCAAGGCCGTTGGCGGGATCAGCGGCAAAGTGGTCGTGCAGGTGCTCTTCGGCGAGCGAGACGTTCTTCACCGCGACCAGCATTTTGCCGGGCTCAAGCGAAACGACTCTATCGATCCACATCCACCGCATGAGGGCGTCGTCTCTCAAGCCACATTGACTTTGCTGTCCAAGAAGTTGACGACGGTGTCGACGGTGAACGTGTTGATCACCCCACCAACCTGGGGGTCCTTGGCGAAGTTCGTGAAATCGACGTGCGGCAACTTGGCCGAGAGCGTCGCCAGACCGTCGGGCGTGATGAGGCCGTTCTGGACATAACGGGGATCTTGGGTGATGTTCGCACCCTCGGGGAAGAGTTCACCCTGGGCAATTTTGATGTTGAAAGTGCGCTCGAGTTGAAAGACGATGTCGAGGAAGTCGATCGACTCAGCACCCAAATCGCCCACAAGCGAAGCGGTGGGTGTGACCTCGTCCTCATCCACGGCCAGAGCCTCTACCAACACACCCCGAACTTTCAGGAAGATTTCATCGCGATTCATGGGTGCGGAGTGTAGCCGCAAGTCTCGGTCCCGTGAGAGGGGGTACGCTCCAGCCGGAACCGACCCAGACGACCCAGCCAAGCCCAAGCAAACCCCACACACGTTTCGCTCGGGGCGTCGAGGTGGAGTCGGTGCAACCAGAGAGGCAAACGCATGCGGCTCTCGATCAGACGAGTTTCAGTGGCCGAAGGACAAATCGCCCACTTACGGCCGTTCGTTCGCCGTTGCTAGCGTCGCCCGAACCCACCGAATTGGGCGGGATTACGCTGCCCTCTCCCTTGAACTCGACGGCCCCATCTTCAAGGCGCTTGTGCACACTGACGCAGATTCTCAGCCCGTCGCCGGGCCGCACAAACGAGCCGTATTTGATTCCTCGAACGCCGCCCAGAACCATGCGGGTGGGTGCGGGACTTTCAGCATTCGCTTCGGCGCCCGTGCCCGCTTTGCGAGTCTCCAACAGCGTTCGGGCCGCCTGCACCAATGCTTCGATCATGAAAACGCCCGGCAAGACCGGGAAGCCCGCGAAGTGGTCAAGCAGGTACTCCTCAGCGTTGGAGACCTGCTTGAGCGTGACGATTCGGTCGTCGCTTCGTTCCAACACGGCATCAACGAGACAGAAATGCATGGGGCGGAGCGTATGTCAGTGCCCGTCGAGCGGCGGCCGCTACGCTCGAATCGTGCCAGCGCATCTTGACGACGCCATCTGCATCCGACAGTGGGACTGGTCCGAGACCAGCCAGGTGGTGTCATTGTTGTGCCGCGAAATGGGCATGATTCGCGGCGTGGCCAAGGGCTCGCGCCGGCCCAAGAGCCCCTACTCGGGGGGCATTGAGCCGCTCACCCGCGGGCAAGTCGGGGTGATTCTGCGCCGCAACTCGGAACTGGCATTGATCACCGAGTGGGACCTCACGGAACCTTGGCGGCACGTTCGTCAGGATTGGCGGGTCTATCTCGCCGCGACTTACCTCGCGGACCTGGTTCAGCACTTTGTTCGCGACCACGACCCTCACCCCGTGCTCTTTGACCGGGTGGTAGAACTCATGTCGATGCTCGAAGGCAGCACGGCCGTCTGGCGACCGCTGATGCTGGGCGTGTGGTCGGTGCTCAGCGAGGCGGGATATCGACCATCACTCGGAGTCGACGTTCGCACGGGCGAAGTGCTAGCCAGCGCACGAACCTACCAGTTCGATCCAGAACTCGGTGGCCTGAGCGTGCCCGCGTTGAGGCACTCGCCCAACGACCGCGCGAGAGGAGGCGATCAGCAGAAGCCAAGCGAACGGGGGAGGCCATTGGGCAGTCCGAATCTCGAAGGCACGTCAGCGGGCTCGGGCTTGAACCGAGCGTGGGGCGTTCGCGCGGCCACGGTTGAGGCCATCCGTTGGGCCGAGTCTGCGTGCGATCGTGCTGCGAACGAGGGCGGGCTGGTGCTTGCGGTGGGGCCAGATGCCCTTCTGACCGATCCGGCGATCGAGTCGTGCGAACGGGCCTGCCGACTTTTGGCCACCTACGCCCGCTATGTGCTTGGTTCTGAGCCGCCCTCACACGAACCATTGTTTGGCCAAGCCCAGCGGTCGGAGAGCGCTGAATCCGACCGATAACCGTTGGCCGCATCGCGGTTGCGGGTTGAATCTAAGTGAACCCGAACGATGGTGCTGGGCTGTAGTGCTTCGCCGACCGCGGTCAGCGGCGCACATCGGGGCTTGCCACCGAGTCCCCTCAATCTTGGCTCGGGCACCGCCGATACAACCGCTGTATCTCTACACCCAGCGCGAGGTCGAACCGAATGAACCCCGAAGTGCTCGAACGCGTGCTCAACTGTCGGCAACTGCCGAGCCTGCCCGCCGTGGCGATGCGCGTGGTGGAACTCACGGCCGACAAGACTGTGTCGATGAAA
>JBGSRG010000400.1:0-7013 GCA_041737685.1 Phycisphaerales bacterium
TCGGCGTACTTGTTGGTCAGGCACGTCCCCATCGCGTGCATCACCGCCGGCGAGACGTGGTTCTCGCTGGCGATGAGTTCCAGCGTGTGCTGCTGCCGGTCGGCCTCGGCCTCGATCAGCTCGGCGATAGCCGGGTCAGACGCGCGGATCAGGTCGGCAACACTCTGGGAGAGAGAATCGTGCATGGCTGAAGGATATCGCCCCGCCGGGCACCTTCGATCGCGGGCTGAGGAGGTTTCGAGCCTGAATCGGTTGAGGCTACCGCGTCAGCATCACCCAAAGCCAACCGATCTCTTGCGTAAACAGGTCGCCGAGCGAATAGGCGGCAATCGCGACGACCCCCAGACCTGAGACGATGAGCATGAGCGCAGATGTAAGGCCGGCGTGCCTCAATCGAAGATACGAGCCTACAAACGCCCGCCACCACCACCAGTACCAGAGCGCCACGGGAAGCGCAAGCACCACGCCCCAAGTGTAAAACCGCCAGGTTAGATTCGGCGACAGCCACGTCTGGAGTGCTGATCCCATGACGGCGATAAAGACCGCCGGCACCAACAAAGCCATGCAAGCCGTCGGCACAAAGCACGCCCAGCCACGGATCAGGTGTCTTCGGCGCACTTTCGCCAATCGCATCGACCGACCGAGCAAGAGGAAGGGGACTGCCGTCGCGAGTCCCCACACAAAGATCGTGAACGGGGCGATCGTGGTGGCGCTCATGTTGAAAGAGTCGCCCGCCTTGTAAGGCCAGATCGCAAACGACCACATCGTGTTGTAAGGCTCCACAACGCCCGGCAGCCATCCCAGGGCGTAGCCCTTGGTTGCCCAGTAATACCCCACAGCCCCCCACATCAGCGCGATCAGCAGGTGGACCAGCAACAGCGTGCCCAGCCCAAGCACGAGCAAACGCCACGGCCGAACCGGCGACTCCACCCGCATCCGCTTCCAGAACGTTCCCGGCCCAAGCGTGCGCATAACCGTCGAGCAGAAGCACCGAATCAGTCGAACGTTGGTGTGCTCAAACGACCATCGCGGCGTGAGCCACTCGGGTCGAAAGACGTGCAGCCATGCGTACCCCAGCCCGCACTCCGGGCAGACGCCCTCCAGTGGGCACCGCTCGCGCCACAGGGCCACCGGGCCGCGCAGGTCATAGCCACAACGCGGACAGCACGGGATTTCAACAATCGGTGCGCCAACATCACCGGCCATGCCCCACTATACCGGTTCGTGGTCTTGCGGTGCCTCAGCCCGATACCACATCGCCAGCACCTCGGCCCGCGATGAAACACCGAAAGTGGCATAAATCGCCCTGACGTGGTCGTGGATGGTGTGCGGCGACCGCTCCACCCGCTCGCTGATCTCGCGCTCCGAGAGATCCTCAAGCACGAGCAAGAAGATGCGGCGCTGCGCCTCGGTCAGTTGCCCGAGCATCTCCTTGCGGCGGCGGTCGGGTTTCAGAACATGCTCGGCCAGCGACTCGCACGCCACCGTCAGCAGCAATCGAAGCTCGGCCTCGGCGGGCCCGTCGAGAACCGGTGGAGCCGGCTCAACGTGTACACCGTCGCGAAACCGGGCTCCCGCGCGAAAGATGACGCGGACGCACACAACGTTCTGGGCGCTCGTCACTTGCATCAACAGCCGCTCGGCGGGAGTGCGCCCGCCGGAGTCTCGACCGCGGGCCTGCCCTTCAGACAGCGTCGATGCAACGGAGGTTTGGGATACTTCAGGAGCGGAGCGTTGAACTTCGCCCTCTGCGGGCGCGGGGCAAACGCCGACCTCGATGCAGCGGCCGCTGCCCGGCTCAGTCGCCTCGACGATGATCTCAAACGTGGCGGTCGGAGCGGCCGCAACAGGGTGAAAGACGTACCCATCGAGCAGACCCTGGCCGAGCAGACAATCGCGAACCAGCAGCGCCAGGTTCGATGCCCAGCTGTCGGGCGCCGCAAACCGTGTTCGCACCGCACTCGCAACCAGGTGAAGCCACGCACTTTCTCCGGGCATCTGCTTCTCGCTGCCGTGCGCTGCGCGCGCCGCAGAAGTTGCCGAACCCTTGCTCAGCCCGTGAGCGGAGCTCCGGCCCTGAACCTGATCCAATAACTGGTCAGATGCTTGGGGAAGTGGGTCGGAGGGAATCCCAGCGAACGAATCGGCCGCGTTCATGTCAGCGCCTTTGGCACAAAGGGCCCGGCTGCACAAATGCACGGGAACACGCTCATTATCTGCGGTTGTGTTCTTGCGTCTTGAGCATGGAACGCACTTTTCGGGACTTCCCCGATACGTCGCCTGCTCCACACAAATTTGACGTGATCTCAGATGTTCATTTCTGTGTGACGATCACAATCCAATCGCACGAAAGGTCCGGCTCGCTTCCTCGGCGTCGATCGGGCTGCGAAGATCAAGGCTCAGATATCCGCCTGCGGCGTGGTCAGTGTTGATGACCAGGGCCTTGTCAGCAAGCCGCACCCAGCCCTTGCCCGCGTGCTCGTGCCCAAGAACAAAGAGCCCCACGCCCCACGCTCGCGAGAGTTCTTCAATCAACGCGGGCGGCTGTCCGCGCCCCCAGACCATGATGTGCGCAGAGCCTCGGCGCGGCACGCGATCCTCATCCGTGAGTTCACGTTCCAACACCGAGAGGTCAAAGCGATCAAACAGTTCCGGTGCGGGCAGCGAGTGGGCCAGAAGCAGGTCGGTCGGCGCGGGGCCATGCCCGTTGATGCGCACGCGGAGTGCCAGCGGCATCGACCGCACAAACTCGTCAATCGAGTCTTCCACCGCCCGGCTGTCATGGCCGAAGGCCGCCTCAAGCCCCGCGCAGAACGACGCGACGCAGCGAACCCCGTCCTTGAGCACCTCTGCCCGAAGCAGTTGCGCCAGTTCGTGATTGGCGAGCAGAACGTGAACAAGCTCCGGAAACGCGGCCTTGAGCGCTGCGGCCCGCGCCAGCACGCGGTACGAAAAATCCAGACCGTCATCCACGCGGTCAGAGTGGATTAGTTCGTGCAGCGTCAGGTGCGAACGTGGCCGTTCCACACTCGGATTATCCAGCCCCGCGGCCTGAATGACCTTGGCCAGATAGACCGGGTTGTCGTGGATGTCGCCAGTGGCAACAAGCCGCGCCCCGATGTCGGCCGCTTCAAACGGGCCGATCACGTCGATCGAACCCACGCGGCACGCGGCGGTGCGGTTGGCCTCGGCCCCACTTCGCAGAGCGCCGATGACCGAGTCGGCATTGGAGATATGAAGTTGGTCAAAGACCGGCAGCACGCCGGGTCAATCCTCTTGGACGATGGCCGCACCCTTGCCATTGCCCGGTCCGTCGTTTGCCCCACTGCCACCACTGCCGCCACCATTGCTGCCATTACCCAGGGCCGGCTCCTTGGCAATCTGCCCCGATCGACGCAAGATCGAGCCCGCCGCGAGTTTGCCGCGAACCAGGTTCAACCGTTCCACCACCGATTCCATCTGCGGGCGCTTGTCCGAATCAGTGACGACGCACTCCATCACCAGTTTGGCGAGCAAGTCTGGGCAGCGCGGGTTCAAGTCGTGAATCGGCTTGGGCCTGGGGATCAGCGCATCGTCAAGGCCTTGCACCAGCGAGTCGGTCTTGCCCGTGAGCGCTGTGGGCACAAAGTGCCGCGTCAGCACCCAGTACATGGTTGCGCCAAGGTTGTACACGTCGGTCTTGGGTGTGATGGCCTTGCGATGAACCTGCTCCGGGGCGATGTAGTCCGGCGTGCCCTGGATGCGCTGCTTGATCGTGCCGATCTTGCAACTCTGGCCCAGATCGATGATTTTGGCGATCAGTTCAGAGTTCACAATCACATTGTTGGGCTTCATGTCGGCGTGGACAAAGCCCTCGCGGTGCATGTCCGTCAGGCCGCGAGCAACCTGCTCAAAGATGTCCACAGCGTCCTCAAACGTCACCGGCGGCTCGCGCTCGATACTCGAGCCGTCAATGTGCTCCATGACCAGAAACAGTTCTGAAGTGCTCAGCAGGCCCTCGCGCTTGCGCAGCAGACGCTCGATCTTGCGGATCGTGTCGCTCTTGATCCGCGACGCGATCCGATACTCCTCCTCGGCCTGGTCAAGAAAGCGCTGGTCCTTGTCGTTGTCTTTCTTGACATGCTTCATCGCCCAGACCTGCTTGGTCTTGGGGTCTTGCACGAGGTAAATGATCGAGGCCGCACCGCGCCCGATCTCGGCGAGGATGCGGAAGCCCTCAACAACCTCTCCTGGCTTTTTCGGTTCAAGCGGCAATCGTCGCGCCTCGCACAAGCATCGGGAAGGCCGATACGTTCAGATTCGATCCGGCGTTCCGACTTTGGAAGGCCTCGATGGTCTTTCCCGATCTTTCGGCCCACTCGCGGCCGCTCACACGCCCGTGCCCGTCGTCTAAAGCCCGCTCGCCGTCCGCAACGATGGGCCAAACTTCAAGGGTGAGTCGCCAAGAGCCGACCACCCTGACCGATCCCCAACCCTGACCGATCCCCAACCGATCGTCCTTGCTCTGTCTTCCCTGCCAATCCTCTGGGCATCGCAAGTCTACAGCGTATGGCCTCTGGGGAAGTCCCGCAGAGCCTCGCCGCCCGTCCGCGAACGAGTGGGTCAAAGTATCGGCCCGCGAGAGCAAAAGTCCAACGAAGTGCCCAACTCTGGCTTGCGACCGACACCGCTATTCGGGCCGGACCTCGGCGGGGTTGGCCCCGCAATGCAATACCGACGCCGAATCAAGGTTATCGACCGCCCGAAAGTCGGACCTGAGCAGTTCCCGGGCCACCCGCCCAACCACTCGCGCGGCCCGTCTGCGGGCCAAACCCGCACCGACTCTGGACACAGCCATGCCATTGCCGAGCGACAACGCTTGCCCAAAGCAGCAAAGTCAGATAAGAGTGGGGGGTGTAGCGTGTGGCCGATTGGCCTGGGGGCCCCATCAAATCGCAACGGTCGTGAGACTTACCAGCCCAGCGCATCGGTCGGGAACAAGCGGCCCGGATCATTCACCGCCGAGATCTGCGAGTGCAGGTAAACGCGATCCTTGGGGATATCCAGTTCGCGGCAGAGCACGCTCACCAGTTCGCGCAGGCGGTTGAGTTGCGCCGGCGTAAAGGGTCGCCGCTCGCCGTCGCCCACCAGGCAGATCGAGACCGATTGCAGATTGAACCAGTCGCCATTCTCGCCGCTGGCGTGAGCGCCGGGCAACTGGTCAAGCCAGCGATAACCAATGTGCAACTGACCGTCATCCATGCCCTGCCCGTTGCCAATCACAAAGTGGTGGCCTAGGCCCTTAATGCCCTGTTCTTCGTGCGATCGGCTGATCGAGGCGGGCGAGCCCACCACCGACGCCGAATGGTGGATCACGATGGCCTGCCAGCGGGCTACGTCCATCGGGCTGCGGGTCCGCAGAATCGGATCAGCATGCGAGCCACCCGAAGTTGCCGCGGCCAAAGGCGACAGCGACAGCCCGTCCATCCGCGGCACGGGTTTCCAATCCAGCAGCAGAAGCGTGCCACAAACCGCGGTCATGGCGCCCAAGAGCGAGGCCCACACGATCACAACGCGACGTCCCTGCGCATCAACTGCGCGTTGGGCGGGCTTCGTTCGGCGGCTTGGCTTGAGAGTTTGGCGGGGCATATGACTCACGATGGCTTGATGGTACACAACCATCGGAGAAATACTCACATGCCCTTGGTTTTTTCCCGATCAACCGCGCAAACCTGCACACGCAAGGTGCGAGAACTCGCAGAATCGCACGCACTTCCGACAGATTACCCACTTTCACTCGTTATCAGCATTCGTTCGACCGACGGGCAAAGTCGCACATTCATCATGCCTTGCCCAGTTCAACCGATCGCCCCGGTGTGAGCGGTGTGGATCACTTTGCCCGATATCCCTGCGCCACCGGGAATCGTCGGCCCGGACCAAACGCCGCACCCGTAACCTTCAACCCCACCGCGCTCTGGCGTCGCTTGAACTCGGCCCGATCGATCATGCCCACAATCTGCCGCACCAGGCCGGGCTCGATGCTCCCTCGCCGAGAGATCTCCGCCGCGTCTAGGCGTTCCTCAACATATCCCTCAATGATGCGGTCAAGCACGTCATACGCCGGCAGCGAGTCCTGATCGGTCTGATCGGGTCGCAGTTCCGCTGAGGGCGGCTTCGAGATGGACTCGGCGGGGATCGGCCCGTTGCTCAAGTTGGTCGCCGCTCGAACCAGCGACACCGCGGGGCCAGTCCCTTCGACCCCAGACCACTCAGGATCAATCAGGTCCAGGTCATCCGCTGCGCCGTTCATCCATCGCGCCAAGCGATAGACCCACTGCTTCGAGACGTCGCTCAGCACCGCCAGCCCGCCATTCATGTCGCCGTAGAGCGTGCAATAGCCCACCGCGAGTTCACTCTTGTTGCCCGTCGTCAGCAGCAGGTGGCCAAACTTGTTGGAAAGCCCCATCAATAGCGTGCCACGCACGCGCGATTGAATGTTCTCTTCGGTCACGTCGCGCTCCCCCCGGCCCGCCGCCGCGAACGTCGGGGCCAGCGTTGCCTCGATCGCACGAACCGAGGTCTCGATGGGCACCACTTCGAATCTCAGCCCAAGCCGCCGCGCCAGTTCACGAGCATCGCTGATCGATCCGGGCGAAGAGATGGCCGATGGCAGCGCCACGCCCAGCACGTTCTTTGGGCCAAGTGCCGACGCCGCGATCACCGCCGTTACCGCCGAGTCGATGCCGCCCGAAAGCCCGATCACCACCGAGCCAAAGCCCGTCTTTCGGCAATAGTCGCGCACGCCGCGAACCAGCGCCCGAAACAGCAGGGCTTCCGCCGCTGCGGTCAGCAGCGGATCAACCACCCGCGAGGCATGGACGCTGGTCGCCCCGCTTCGGTCGCCGCCGGTCTTCGCTGTCGAATCGATCTCGACAAGAAGCATGGACTCAACAAACCCAGGGCCCGCGGCGACCAGTTCAGCCTTTGGTCCATAAACCGCGGCGTGACCGTCAAAGACAAGATCGTCATTGCCG
>JBGSRG010000469.1:0-5518 GCA_041737685.1 Phycisphaerales bacterium
GCCGCTCCCACCGCCTCCGCTCCAACCCGCGCCCCCGCCCGCGCGCCCTGGGCGCCTTCTATCCCTTGATCCGGCCCGGGCGCTTCGGCACCTCGAGCACGTACTGATACGTCTGCTCCACGTTCGGCTCGTTCGGGTCAGAGAGCGTGATCGTGATCCGGATCAGTTTGGGCCAAGCCCACGGAATCGACTGGCCGTACTGACCGAGGATCTGCGCTCTTTCCGCCGCAGTGTTCAGGTCGACACCGCCCGCATCGTGATACGGCCAGAAGGGATCCACATACCCAAAGCACGAGTAGAGCGTCGAATCGCGCATCGTGCCCGGTGGGGCGTAGTGAATCAGTTCGTGCGGCACGCGATATCGAAACGCCGCAAATGCGCCCGTGATCGACGGCACGTCGATCGTGTACTGCTGCGCTGCGCGATCCTGCGGGTCAGTCAACAGGTTGCCGAGATAGGGCAGCACCTGCGTGCCGTCGGCCACGTCGCGCTCCAGACCGTGCCAGATGATCTGGCCGCGAAGGTCCGGGTCCGCCGCGTCGGTGTACACATTGCCAAAAGACCACTCGACAATGAACTCCGAACAGCCGGGCACAAAGTTTGATGCGGTCAGCATCGTCTGATCTGTTCGCCGCCACGGCTGCGTTTCTTGAAACGCTTGGCCTTCAACACCGCTGGCGCCGATCGTTCCCAGATAATCTGGCGGCAGGGCCTCAGCACGAACTCGCCGCTCTTGTCCGCTTGCCGCACCAATATCCGACGCCGCGGGGAGCGCGTCGACCATCCAGGCCTGCATCGCTCGCACCGGCGCATCCCAGTCCGGGGTGCCCAGCCGTCCGGCCGAACGTGGTAGAACCCACCGATACGCCACGCCGGGAATCTGCGAGCCGAGAATTGCCTCGTCTTCGGCAAGGTCCTGATCGATCGACTGCGAAATGTTCCGAATACCCGAAACCCTGGGCGCACGCGCATCGGTGATCGTCGACCGAATCTCCGTCAGGTCGGTCGTCGCCACGTCGACTAGGCCGCTCGCCGAAACCGGCCGACCCACCGGCCCGCCCCGAACCAGCGAAGCCGCCGTGGGCAAAGTATCCGGCAGAGACTCGGCCTCCCACTGGAACACGCTCGAGAGCGCTGGCTGCCAACCCACCTGAATCGCCGAGTCTGGGAATGAGTCGGCCCCGCTCATCAAGGGTGCCTTGCGCGCGGTCGTTTCTGGACCCGAGAGCACCGTCAAGTGTCGGAGCAAAATCCAGTCGCCCGCAAACTGATTCGGCCCCGCGATGCCGAACGCCGGCGCGGGCACCACGTCCGTCGCTGACGCGGCCCGAGGCCGATCCACACGCGGCGCATTCTGATAATCGCGAGAACTCTGATCCCATCGCAGACCGTGCCCGATGTAGACCCGCGCGGCCGAGCCGCCCGCCTGGCGCATCGGGTTCACCGCATCGCGGATGGAGTTGAACTGCCCTTCCTCAAAGAACACCAGTTCATCAACACGGCGCGGCCGAGCGCTCTGGGTGCTCAGGCTGCTCACGGCGATGTTGCTGCCGTCGTCGGCCAGCCGGTGCCGAATCAGCACGAAACCGTCGGTGCTCATCGCCTGAACGTCCTGACGCAATTGCCGCTCGATCATCGCGGCGTACTCGTTCAATCGTGAGACACGCCGACCGATCCGCAGCGTGTCGCCCGTCGCGGCGAAGACGCGCGCCAGGCCCAGCGCAATGAGCGAGAGCGCAGCCACCGCGACCAGCATCTCGACAAGCGAGAAGCCCAAAGCACGCCGCGAAGTCATGTCGGCTCGATGAAGTGGGCTCATGGATCGATCTCCGTCAGCACCACCGCGGCGGGCACCTGAGGTGAGAAGAGCAACTGCTGAAGGTTGCGCAGGCCCCGTCCGCCGGCCGTGATCCTGATCGCCGATTCGGGCATCGAGGGCGAGATGCGGATATCTACCAGGCCAGCGGCGGCGCCCGGAGGTGTTTCTATCTCGATCACTGTGTAGATATTGCCCAGATTGTCCACGAACTTCTGGCCCAGTTGGGCCATCAGCCTGCCGATCGGCTCTTCTGTGTCAATGTCCGTCAGGCGCGTGATGTCTGCACCGGCCGCCGCCGATCGTGCCTGAAAGTCCGTCTGATAGGTCGCGACCATTAGTTTGGCATAGCCCGCACCGCCGTTGCCGTTGCTGCCGTCAAGCGTGGGCAGATTGTCCATGTCGGCACCAACGGGGAATCGACGCTCGCTCAGGGGCAGCGTGCCGTCGGGATCAAGCAGCACCTCTCGCAAGGAGCGCGAGCCGATGCGAACGCGCGGATCGATGCGACGAACAAACACCGCCGCACGCAGCCGATCGCGATCCGGTCCGGTGTTGAAGTTAAAATCCGGCACGCGCTGGATGGCAAAGTCCCACACCATCTGCGGCTCGCCATCGTTGGGATAGATTCGCGTAGCCAAAGGCACACCGCACTTGCGGTCATTGATGCGAGGATCGCCGATCATGGTGGTGCCCACGGGCCAGAGGCCAACGCTCTCGGTGATCTCGGGGATCCACCACTGGCCGAGTTCATACTCCTGAGCAGGCCCGTTTGGTGCCAGTCCCGGCGCCGAAGCTCTCGCACCGCTCGCCAGTCCGTTCGTTGAATCTCGCAGCATCGCCCAGGCCGACGGCGTCCCCGAGGTGCTGGACCAAGCCCGGCAGCCGCGCTCCCAACTTGTGGACGTGAGCGTTGCTCGCGCCGAGTTTGACACCGTCACGCCCAGCACGTTGTCCGTGCCGATGCGCTGCTCGCGAATCACCACCGGAAACAGCGCCGCAAGCCCCAGCAGGCCCAGCCCCAGAATGATGATGGCCACGAGCAGCTCGATGAGCGAAAAGCCACGCCGGATCGCGGGACACTTCGCCGAGCCGGGCAGGCACACTCGATACCGCAACGTGCTGTTCAGTCGTTTCATCATGGCTGCACCTCCGCGTTCCGAAGCGCGCCCGTGTACCGATCGATCGTAAAGATCTTCGCTTCGGGCCGGTCGGCACCCTCGGCGTCGGAGACAAGCAGGTTCAGATCGGTGTCGCCCTGAATCCAACGATTGATCGAGGTCTGCTGCACCCCGGCCAGCAGTTCCGGTCGAGTCGTCGCGATCGCGCTCGCACCGGCCATGTACTGCGGCGGGCGGTACATCGATCCTGAGTTCCGATCGACGCTCGTGTTGAACGCCGCAGCCAGCCGCGTCTCGTCATAAATCGCGAGCGCACTCACGGGCCGTGCCAGCACCATGTCGGTGCTCTGCCGGCCGAGCAGACTGCGACGAAGCACCGTGAGTTGGGTGACATTTAGGTTGGCCGAGCCGCCCGAGGTTGGGCCAAGATTCAAGATTCGTTGCACGAACGATTCGGCATCGTCCGACCGCTTGAGCACCACTCCGCGCAGGTTGTTCGCAACCACGTCCTCTCGCCAGAGAGGATCTGGCGACGGAACATAGAGCAAGACCGCGTCGGACTGTCCCGAACGAACACGCCCGGTCCCGGCCTCAAACCGCACCATAAACGTGTGGCGATCTTGACCGGACACATCACCTGACGGATCGAAGAATCCGCTCTCAGGAAAGACCCAGTTGCCTTCGGTCGCACGATAACGCCCACCCGTGTACCAGCCGTCCGCCGTGCCCGTCTGGTCGATGAAGTTGGGTGGCACAAAGCCGCGGACCATCCAGCCGCGCGGCATCGTCACTGGAGCAGCATCTCGCGAAGGCACAAACACCTCTCGCAACGTGAACTGATCCGGATCTGCGATCGACCCGCCCTCCGCAACGTCTCGAACCGTGCCGACCTTCACGTAGGTCGTCAGCACCGTGCGCTGAATCGAAGGCTCATAGAGCAGCACCATCGCGGTGTCACGATCGGCGCCCGAACGCAGCGCCGCGTCTCGCGCCCCTCGCGTCGCCGACCGCAACAGGTTCTCGCTCAGCGACTCTTCTGACGAATACATCATCGCGTTGAAACTCGGGATCGTCACCAGCAGCAAGATCGTGATGATCACGATCACCACCAGCATCTCGACAACGCTGAACGCACCGGCCGGCGCTCGCCCGCAGCGCAGCCGCGGGTTCGACCAAGTTCTCGGCAGTGCATGGTTCATCGTTCGTACTCCACAAGGTCGTCCTTCGACACCACGCCGTCGGCACCCAGGCTCAGAATCGCGTAAGAAGCGCTCCGAAGTTCTGGCAACCGGGCCGCCGTCGCCGCGGCCTTCTCATCCCGCGTGCCCGCTCCGTTCCGCACGTCCACGGGCCACAGGTCTTCAGGGATGCCCCAGCGTTCTACTTCGCCCTCGCGAGCGCCCGACGCGAAATACGCGTTGTCCCAGCGGTAGTACCGCAGCGGACGGTTCCAGCGATCCAGCAGACGAACCTGCGTGTCCGAGTCGCGCCGGATGCGGTTGCGGTCCCGGGTCACGTCGGCCAGCGCTTCGATCTTCGCTCCGCGCTTCGAGAATGGTCCAACCCAAACGCCCGTCGTCCGCTCCACCGGCGGCAGCGGCTTGGTCAGGCCAAACCCATCGATGCCGTCCACGTCTGACGGGAGCGCACCCAGCAGATAGATCGGCAGTGTGAACTCGCTGTAACGAAGCCCCGGCTGGCTTGCGTCTCGCAAAAAGTCCGGCGAACGCACCAGAACCTCGTCGGCCCCGCTCACCGGCCCCGGCGCATCGTCTCGCACCAGCGGCGGCACAAAGCCGTACGTGCTCTTAAAGTGCGAGATCTGAATCTGCATGTTCGTCAGCATCTGGCCCTCGCCCTTCGAGCGAGCGCCCAAGAGCGCTGCCCGAATCGCGACCAGCAAGATCGCGGCCAGCACCGCGATGATGATGACCACCAGCACCGCCTCAACGAGCGTGAAGCCCGAGCGCGCTGACCGAATCGTCTGACGACGAACCCGTTGAGTTGGCCTGAGTGATTCGTGCATCAGACGCCGCCTCCCCCGCCCAGCGACTCGATCATCGCCACCAGCGGCAAGAACATCGCGATCACGATGCCACCGATCACCACGCCCAGGAAGACGATCAGCATCGGCTCGATCAGTTTGATCAGACCCGCAACCTCAACGTCGACCTCTTCGTCGTAGTTGTCGGCGATTTTCAGCAGCATCGAGTCCATGTCGCCCGTCTCTTCGCCCACGTCGATCATGTTCACCACGATCGCGTCGCACACCTGGGCCTCACGAAGCGGCCCGGCGAACGTCTCGCCCTCGCGGATCGAATCATGCACCCGGGTCAGTGCTTGCTCAAACACATAGTTGCCCGAGGTGTCACGCGTGATGAGCACCGCCTCGAGAATCGGCACACCCGCGCTGATCAGCGTGCCCAGCGTCCGCGTGAATCGGGCCGTTACGCTCTTTCGCGTCAAGCGTCCGAACAACGGAGTCCACAGCAGCAGCGTGTCGAGAGCGGCGCGGCCCGGCTTGGCCTTGCGTGTGAACTTTACAAACGCCCAGATGGCAAACGGCGACACGATGATGAAC
>JBGSRG010000453.1:0-2243 GCA_041737685.1 Phycisphaerales bacterium
GCAAGCTTTACGAGTGCCTGAGAGCGGGCGGCTGTCACGATGCGGGCTCCTGAATGGGCGAAATGTTGGGGGGCGACGGGATGGGAAAGTCTGGCATCTGATGTAAGCCGCGACCGGGCCGAAAGTTCCAGAGATACCCGAACAAGTATCCACAATCAAAATCCGAACATTGACAAGCGTTCGGGTCTTGGTATGCTCTGCCCATCTGGACTCGCGTTGCACGCCGCCTCCAGATCAGTTGGACCGATTCTTGTAGGTTTTGGCCGCTGAATTGCGTGTGTTTGGCCCTTGGCGCCCGCCCTTTTCATCCCGTTGCGAGCGGTATTTCTGGCTCTTTGAGTCGGTTTCCAGATCAGATGGACCCGGCGAAGAACCCACCGAACACCGACGAGCGAAATCGGGAGCAAAAGATTTGCGGCCACGTCTGGGCAGGATTGAAAGGAGGGCCACATGGCCCGATCAGGAACTGCGTCCGTCCCGTCCGCCACTGCCGCCTCCGGCTCGGCCTCCAACCGTTCTGGCGCGAAAGTCGCGGAGCACAAACCCACCGCCACGAAGGCATCGGACGCGAAGGGTGCCGAAGGCAAGGCCGAGGCCATGAGCGGTGCCGGCCCAGGTGCTGGTAGTGGTGCTGGCAGCGCAAGTACGAACGAAGGGGGCAAGGGTCGCGGGGCGGCGACGACTCCGATCGTTGAGGTCAAGCCTGCAGCTGCGGCCGTGGCACCCCGCCCGAGCAAAGAGAAGATGCAGGCGTTGGGCACGGCGGTAGGTCAGATCGAGAAGGCCTTTGGCAAAGGCTCGATCATGAAACTCGACGAGAACGCGTACATGAGCATTCCCGGCATCTCGACCGGGGCGATTTCGCTCGACCTAGCGCTGGGTGGCAAGGGCATCCCGCGTGGGCGCATCAGCGAGATTTTCGGTCCGGAATCCAGCGGCAAGACGACCTTGGCGCTGACGGTGCTGGCTCAGGCTCAGAAGGCCGGCGGCGTTGCGGCGTTCATCGACGCCGAGCACGCGCTGGACCCAACCTGGGCACGCAAGATCGGTGTGAACATCGACGAACTGCTCGTGAGTCAGCCCGACACGGGCGAGCAGGCGTTGGAAATCTGCGAGTTGCTGGTGCGATCGAACGCGGTGGACGTGATCGTGATCGACTCGGTGGCGGCGTTGATTCCGCGGGCCGAGATCGAGGGCGAGATGGGCGACGCGGTGGTTGGGCTGCAGGCACGCTTGATGAGCCAGGCCATGCGGAAGTTGACGGGTGTGATCGCCCGGACCAATAGCACGGTGATCTTCATCAACCAGATCCGCGAGAAGATCGGCGTGATGTTTGGCAGCCCCGAGACGACGACCGGCGGACGGGCGCTGAAGTTTTATTCGTCGGTGCGGATCGATATCCGGCGCACGAGTTCGATCAAAGAGGGCGACGTGGCGATGGGCAACCGCGTGCGGGCACGCGTGGTGAAGAACAAGGTCGCCGCGCCGTTCCGAGAGGCGGAGTTCGACATCATGTTTGACGAAGGCATCTCGCTCTCGGGCGATCTGCTGGATCTGGCCGTGACGTGCGACGTGATCGACAAGAGCGGCGCGTGGTTTACGTACAAGGACGTGCGGTTGGGCCAGGGACGCGAGAACGCCAAGCGGTTCTTGAAGGACAACAAGGACTTGTTCGATGAGGTCCGCAGAGGCGTGCTTGCGGTGAAGGTGGCCAAGCCGATGTCTGTGCCCACGCCGACGGCCGAGGACGCGGACGACGAATGATCGCATCGTGATCGCATAGGAATCGGACAAGGGCTGAACCGGACGGGCGTGAGCGAGTTTGGCGTGTCACGCCCGTCCCATTCTTCAAGGATTTGCCATGGGCGCATGGGGCCACAGAACGTTTGAGAACGACTCGGCGATGGACTGGGTTGGTGAACTGGTTGAGAGCGACGAACCGTCGATGGTGGTCGAAACGCTCGAGGCCGTTCTGATCGAGAACGGCGACGAGGAAGAGGAGTTTCTTGATATCGATGCGGCATCGGCGGCACTGGCCGCCGCGGAGGTCGTGGCGGCTCTCCGCGGTCGGCCGGGGGCCGACCTGCCCGACGAGGTCAAGAAGTGGATTAAGGACCACGGCGCAGGGTTGAAGGTGGATCAGGAGCTGATCGACACGACGCACGACGCGATTGCGCGGGTCGCGGCGGATTCGGAGTTGCAAGAACAGTGGATGGAGTCAGACTCGGCGAAAGATTGGGCGG
>JBGSRG010000550.1:0-7058 GCA_041737685.1 Phycisphaerales bacterium
AGTCGCGGGGATGGGGGGACATGCCGGATGGGAACGTGGGGGTGCCGCCAGCGCGGCTGGCGGACCGCAATCGGTCGTCGCGGACGCCCCGACAAAGGCCAACGCAGATCTGACATCGCTGATCCCGGTGGACAACGACCGTGATGAGATGATCTATGAGCAGCACGTTGTGACGCTGGCCAATCCGTTCTTCGAGGGGCGCGGGCCGGGCACGCGCGGCAATCGGATGGCGGCGGACTATCTGGAGTATCACTTTAAGAATTTTGGTCTTCGGCCAGCGTTCGCGCCTGAAGATGGGGAGGTGGAAAGCACATTCTTTCAGCCCTTCACTGCGGGCAGCGAGTCGGTGGCTTCTGAGTTGGAAGTTTCGTTCAAGTCCGCGAAGGGCATGGTGAACCTTCGACCCGGAACCGATCTAACGGTGCTGGGCTTCTCATCGGACGCGGACCTGCAAGACGCCGAGATGGTGTTCGTGGGCTACGCGCTTGAAGAGGCCGGACCCGATGACGGTTCGTATTCGAGTTTCAAAGAAGAGGATGATCTGACGGGGAAGGTCGCGGTGATGCTTCGGTTTGAGCCGATGACCGACGAGGGCAAGAGCCGTTGGCGCGACGCCGATTCACGCGGCCGATCAAACTGGACGGGGGCATCGGGGCTTTCTGGGAAGATTCGCAACTGCCTGCGGCGCAACGCGGCGGGCATCGTGATCATCAATACGCCGGGTGCTGACGACGCGCGTACGGAGAAACTCGAGACAACGGCGGCGACCGCGGGCTGGATGCGCAAGCAGGATGTGCCGATGCTGCTGCTGACACCCGAGGCGGGTCAGAAGTTGATCGGCGCGGCTGATGCGCAGGGACGGTCGCTGATGGACCTTCGGCGCGTGGCGGACGAGCAGTCTGAGCATGGGCTGATTGCGCTCTCGGGCGGAACGCTGCGGCTGAGCACAAAGTTGGAGCGCAAGCCGCGGACGACTTGGAACGTTGCGGGTGTGCTCGCCGGGCGGGGCGATCTTGCCGAGCAGTATGTGATTATTGGTGCGCACTACGACCACGTTGGGTATGGCTACACGGGGGGCTCGCGCAACAACCAGTTGGGCGTGATCCATCCGGGTGCGGACGACAATGCCAGCGGCACGGGCGGGCTGATTTTGGCCGCCGATCTCTTGTCTCGGACTTACGCGAAGTTGCCCGCTGATGTATCAGCACGCTCGGTGCTGTTCATCGGGTTCTCTGCCGAGGAGATGGGGCTGATCGGCTCGCGCCACTTTGTCCGCGAGAATCCGTTCAGCGCCACAGCCATCTACGCGATGCTGAATCTGGACATGATCGGGCGGTTGCGGAATGACAAGCTTGAGGTTGCGGGCACGGGCACGGGCGCCGGGCTGAGAGAACTGGTGGTGCCGCAGCTTGAAGCAGCCGGGTTTGACGTTGACAACCAGCCGGGCGGACGCGGACCGTCGGATCATGCGTCGTTCTACGCCGCGAGCATTCCTGTGATCCACCTGTTTACGGGCCTGCACAGCGAGTATCACACGCCGGACGACACGGTCGATCTGTTGAACGTTGAGGGCGCGGTTGATATCACGCACGCGCTGTGCGACCTGACTCTGCGGCTGGCGACTCGGGCCGAGGGGCTTGAGTTTACTTCGACCGACCGTGGCGGCGGCGGAGATCAGGGTGATCGTGCCCAGACCACGATGGCGAGCGTGAAGGTGCGCTTCGGCATTGGGCCTGGCTCGTATGCTGAGGACGAGGCGGGCGTGCTGGTGGGCGAGGTTTTCCCGGATACCTCCGCCGCGCTTGCGGGGATTGTGTCGGGCGATCGGTTGATGAAATGGAACGGCGAGGAGATTGCCGACGTGGGCAGTTGGATGGAGCAACTGGCCAAGCACACGCCGGGCGATGTGGTGCAGGTGACGGTGCTTCGTGGCGAGCAGGAAATGACACTGCCGGTTACGCTGAAGGCACGCGAGCAGCGTGATCAGTGAGCGTGCCGACTTCTCGCGAATCTCAGTGCCGTGGGGCAGAGACGTGCCGTTGAACCGGGTGAGCCTTCAAGAGCGACTTGTGCGGGGGGGGGAGGCGCGGAGGTTGCGGGCGCTGCGTCTATCGGCCGTCGCGCGTATCTGGCGCTGACCAGAGTTTGCCGGGAAAGCGCTCGATCTCTCGCTCAAACTCGGGCGTGGTCATCCAATAGGCGGAACCGTCGATGAGGGCGAGGGTTGAGCCGCGGCCGCCGGCGTGGTTGCGGGCGATGTCTTCGGTGGGGAAACTGGCTCCGTCGTTCCAATTGGCGTCGCTGATGCCGTCTTCGTCAGATTCCCAGAAAACGGTGGCAAAGGGCATGAACATGGAGATTCGAAAGGACCAGCGGGCGCGGCCGTAGCCGAGCACTGCGCCGTTCATCTGGTAACTGGAGAGCCGGCCGGTGCCGCGATAGGGGCCTTTGTGTGAGGCGCAGCGGTAGACGTCGGCTAGTTTGAGATTGAGCGAATCAGGCTCGCCGCCAACATAGGGCCAGATGAGGCCGGTGGAGGGGCCGCGGCCGTCGTCAACGACGGTGTTGGGGTTGCCGACATAGAGCCAGCCTGTGGAGACCGGACCCCAGTTTGGGTGCGGGAGTTGTTCACGCGAGTCGTCGGCGTACATGAGACTCGCGGCGATCAAGCCCTTGTGTGAGGCGAGGCACTTTGTCTTGCGGGCGGAATCTCTGGCGGAGGAAAGGGCGGGCAGCAAAAGCCCGATCAGCAGGGCGATGATGGCGATGACCACGAGCAGTTCGACGAGCGTGAACGCCGAGTCTGATGTGCGAAACTGAGGGTGAGGCAGCGCGCGGTCGTTCGGGTTGACGGCTTGTGAGTTCATGTGCTGTTTCATCGGGTCTGGGTGGCGGAGGTCGCCAGCGGTGCGCTCTGCGGAGTGGTCGGCGGTGCGATTTGGGAGCCGAGAGAGTGAGAATGTCAGTGGTTGCACCGCTGAATCCACCCGGGGTTGCTGCATTTGCGTCGACCGCGTCGCTTTGTGCTGTGAACGGGCCGTGTGGGTCTTGCTCGGAACTTCACTGCCGATGGCGGGGTGCATCAGCCGGGGTACACCGGTTTTGAGCCGCCCATTCCTGCGCCGGGGGCGATGGATTTGCTCGCGCTTGGTGGGACGATGCTCGTACGACGCAGGCGGTGAGCCGAGAAGTCCCGGCGCTAACGGGTGTAGGTGCCCCGGTTTTGCCCTCTTGCGCACGGGGCGTGCTTGACGAGACCGCTGCACGTGCGCACCATGCCCGCAGCGATGAAAGAAGCGATCGGGACCATACGTTTTGATGAGATCGACTCGACCAGTGCGTTTCTGCGGCGAGAGACGGGGGCGGGGCATCTGGTTGGACCAACGCTGGTTGTAGCGGCCACGCAGACCGACGGCGTGGGGCGATGGTCGCGCCGATGGTTGAGCCCGCGGGGCGGACTGTGGATGTCGCTTGCTGTGCCTTTGCCACCAGAGGCGGGAAGATCGCGGTTGCGTGGGCTTGGGCTGCGGTTGGGTGTGGCGGTCTACGAGGGCGTGTGTGCGGTGCTGGTGAATGCCGAGCGCGAGCGGCTGAGGATGAAGTGGCCGAATGATGTTGTGGTTGTGGGAGGTGGGACTGGTGAAGGCAAGGTCGAAGTGGATCGTCGCAAGTTGGGCGGGCTGCTGGTAGAGACCGCCTTGCCTGCGGCGACGCCTCGGCTGATGTGGATGATTATCGGCGTGGGGGTAAATGCGAACTTTGATGAGCCGGAGTTGCCGATAGGCTCGACGGTGGCTCGCGCGACGTCGATCCGATCGGCGTTTGGTCGCGAGGTGGATCTCGATGTGCTGTGCGAGTCGCTTTGCGAGCGGTTGCTCGATCGGGCGATGGAGGAGGGGTTGTCGAGTGAGGTTGTGGCGACGTTTGAGCGCTCGCTGGTGGGCATGGGTGAGCGTGCTCGATTCACTCTGGCGGATGGTCGGATCATCGACGGCGTGCTGGAGTCGATCGACTCGCAGGACGGATTAGCGCTCGTGCGAACTGGCTCGGGCACGTTGGTTCGATGCGAGCCTCAGAGCATCTCGGCCTGAAGCGGGTACGCTGCGAGGATGAAACAAGGACGAGTGAAGGGCCGCGCGAGCGGCGTTCCGCGCGGTAACGACCGATTCAGGCTTGTCGTGGTCGCTGCGGCGATGGTGCTGATCGTGGCGATCGCTGCGTGGCGGGGAACGAAAGCGCCGGGGCCGGGTTCTGGTCCGGGTTCTGGGCCGGCTGCGACTTCCCTGGCGGGGGCGAATGAGAGTGGTGGTGGGGTTCGTGCGGCGCCCGCCGCGAACGGTTCGCCTTCAGCGGACGAGCCGAGCAGCGTATTGGACGATGTTGTTGCTGGGCCAGCGCTTGCGAGGGTTCGCGTTGGTGCGTGGAACATCGAGTGGCTGGGCATGCCCCGATCGCGATCGGGCGGTGCGAAGGATGTTGCTCAGAGTGCGGCGGACTTGGCCGATCAGATTGATGATTCGGGAGCGCATCTGCTCGCGTTGCAAGAGATTGTGAGCGGCGAGCGCGGCACACCGATCCGATCGCGTGAGATTGAAGGGGTGATTGACGAACTGACACGCCGCGGCGGCCGTGGCTGGAAGTATGTGCTGTTTCCGGGTCGGCAGCGCGGCGATCAACTTACGGGGGTGATGTGGGACGCGAGAGTGCTGACGGCGATCGATCCGCAGGGGGGGGCGCTGAATCTAAGGATCGCGCCGTGGTCGGTGCCGATCATCGATGGCCGGGCGGCGAGCGGGGGCGTGCTGTGGGCCAGACCGCCGCACGCGATGAAGTTTCGTGTCGGTTCGGCGGGCTCGGGCAAGACCGACTTTGTGATTGTCAGTCTGCACATGAAGGCGGACTATCGCGGCGACTTTGCGGCGCAGCGGGCCGAGGAGGCGCGGGCTCTTATTGCGGCGATGCCAGAACTGAGACGGCACTTTGCCGATCAGGATGTTCTGCTGCTGGGCGACACCAACGCCGCGAGCGACGCGGAGGCGTCGATCACGCTCTTGGCTGAGGCGGGCTTTGTCGAGTTGAACATCCGCGATCGACCCACGCATTATCGAGGCACGGCGATGATGGATCGAACGCTGGTGCCCAAGGATCAGCCTGAGTTTGCGGGTGCGAGGTTTGAGGTGGCGAGCGAAGGATTTATGGCGTCGCGCGGGCTGTCGCCCGAAGACTTCAAGCGTCGGCTGAGCGACCATTATCTCGTGTACTGCGAGTTTGCCAGCGCTGAGGATGACGATTGACCTTGCCGGAGTTGGAGCGAAGGAACGGTTGAACGGACGTTCGCGTTGACGTGGACAGATCGAGATTCAGCGCGGACTGCCGAGTGTGCCGGTGGGCGCGACTGAGTCTCGCAGATTGGGTGACCAATCGGCCCAGTCTTTGCTCGGTTCGGTTTCGAGCGAGAAGCGGTCGCCGCTGATGGCCCGCTGGCCGGGACGATCGGGCGTGGCAAAGGAGACGCCGCCGCTGATGACGCTTTCGAGCGACCCGGTGCGAACGCTTAGGCCGCCGACGAGCCCGAAGTCGATGCCGATGCCGGAAGTGATCCACCAGCGAGCGTTGTTTCGGACGAGGTGGGCGTGCTCGCCCTGGACGACGACTCGGACCTCAACGCGCTGGCCGGTCGGGCTGAGGGTGGCCTGTGTGACTTGGCCAACTTTGAAGCCGCGATAGAGCACGGGAGAACCGGGCTGGGTTGAGCCCAGACGCTGGGCTTCGAGAATGAGTGTGAGGTCGTTGGTCACGGCGAATGCCGATGCTGTGGCGCTGGCTGATTGGGAGGTGGCCGAGTCGAAGCCCGGCGGCTCTTCGAGACCGCGAAAGGTGGTGACGACGCCGACGACGGCGCTGTTCGACGTACCTCCACCCCCCCCCGGCGGCGGGAAGGCCTCGATGTAGCGAGGGCCGATGAGCGTTTCCAATCCTGAGACGCGCGAGAGCGAAACCTCTGGTCGGACGATCCAGAACCGTGATCCTTCTTGCGCGACTGCGGCGGCGTCACGCTGCAGGCGGGCATCGACCAAGAGTCCGTCGAGGTCTTTGGCGAATCGGATTCGCGTGACCTCGCCCGCGCGCACGCCGCGATACATGATCGGATCGCCGGCTTTGAGTCCCTGACCGTTGCGGAAGTTGATGGTGATGAGCGGGCCGCGATCGGCGAGGGCTTGCAGCACGAGCACGATGACGACGGCCAACGCGGCGAAGGGTGCGAGCCAGATCCACCATGTGCCTGTTGCCCGCGAGGAGTGGCGATTGAGGCGAACAACGGCGAAGGGAATGTCGTCTGGCGCGGAGGGTGGTTGAGCATCGATTGTCTTGGGAGTCATGAAGGGGCTGCTCTGTCGGTGGGTGGTCGAGGAGTGGGTGGGCTTGGACGGGCGGGCGATGGGGGCGGTCAGCGCTCAACGGGCTTGGTTCGCCTGCTGAGGCTGGTTGGGTCGCGAGTTGGCGCATCTCGCCAGATGTAACCGGGATCAAAGCACGCCGAGGCCAGGAGACTGAGGATCACCACGCCGCCGAACGCGGTGACGCCCGGGCCGGCTCGGACGGTCATGACGTCGCCGAGTTTGACCGCGGCGATGAGCACCGCGACAAGTAGCACGTCGACCATGCCCCAACGTCCGAGCCATTCGACCATTCGATAGACGAGGTGGCGGTGGCGAAGGGAGAGGTTGGGCAAGCGATCCGTCAGTCCGGGCCAACTCAGACCGATGAGCGCCAGGAGTTTGGCGAGGGGGATGACGATGGAGCAGACAAGCACCAGAAGGCCGATCGCTGCGTGGCCGTCGCGGATGAGCGCCGCCGCACCGCCCCAGATGGTGGTCTGTGTGCCGTGGCCAAGTCGTTCGAGCCGCATGACGGGCAGGGCCATCGCGGCGGGGTAGAGGATGAGCGCGGCGAGTGAGAGGGCCAGCACGCGTCGTTGCGAGGTACTTGCGTGAGACTGGTCGAGGGTGTGAAGTCGCTCAGCGCAGCGAGCGCATTCGAGAGCTTGACCCATGACG
>JBGSRG010000002.1:0-6808 GCA_041737685.1 Phycisphaerales bacterium
TCCATCCTCGGCCAGGCCCTCCCGCTTGATCACGCCGTGCTCGCCGGTTCGGTCTACTTTCTCATCGGCGTCATCGCGCCCGCTGGCCAGGTGGGCGTGCGCGAAGTCGGCACCGCAGCCTTGCTCGGCCGCTTGCTGCCCGGCGTCAACTTTGAGCCCGTGCTCGTCGTCGTCGCACTCATCAGCGTCGCCGAACTTCTCACGTTGGTCGTTGCTGGCGCTGCGGGTCTGGCATGGCTCAGGCCCGATCGAGCCATGCGACTGCGCCGACAGTCAGCGGCCATCAACCCGCCCGCTCCAAACGAATCAGCCTGATCAGCCGCACGTCGCCTTAACGTCCGCCTCGGCATCCGCTTCAGCGCCCGCCCTCAACACTCGTCAGCCCATCGCCCATTGCCCCGGGCTGCGCTGTGCCGCTGCGCTCGGCCTGCATCGTCCGACTCGCAGGTACAAACGTCCCGCCCCGAGCAGCCTCTTTGCCCAACATCCCCCCGGCCAAGCCCGCCACGATCACCAGCACCGCCGCCACAACGCCCGCCAGCGCCCGGCTCGGAAACGGAACCATCCCAATCAGCCCCGGTGTCGCCGGCTCGCCCGAATCCAAAAACGGCACCGCAACCAGCCGAAGGTAGTAACACGCCGCCACCGCCGAGTTCAGACCCAAAATCACCACCAGCGTAATCTCGCCCGCCCCCAGCGCACTGGTAAACAGCGGCAACTTGCCCAAAAAGCCCAGCAGCGGCGGCAGACCAAGCAACCCAAACGCACACACCACCATCACCGCCGCCAACAACGGCTGCCGCTTCCACAGCCCGCGCATCTCGTCAATGTGGTCAACCTCTTCGGTCTCCATCAATCCATCGACCAATCCATCCGCCGCGCCATCGCCCGACCGCCGCGTGCGCTGCCGCTCCAGCGACGCAATCACGCTGAACGTCCCCACGCTCATCACGCCATACGTCAGCAGATAAAACAGCACCGCCGCTAGCCCGTTCGAGGCAAGGCTCGACTCGCCAACTCCTGTGCCCAACACCGCACTCGCCACGCCCGGCCCCGCAATC
This sequence comes from Phycisphaerales bacterium, assembly GCA_041737685.1. GTDB lineage: Bacteria > Planctomycetota > Phycisphaerae > Phycisphaerales > UBA1924 > JAHBK01. Next base: position 1,062 of record JBGSRG010000002.1, read on the forward strand.
ACCCCCACAAGCATGTACCCGCTGTGCGCAATCGACGAATACGCCAGAATCCGCTTCACGCTCGTCTGCAACAGCGCCAGCACGTTGCCCACCGTCATCGTCAAAACCGCAACCGTCCACAACAGCGTCCGCAGTTCGCTCGGCAGGCTGTTCCCCGTGCCATACCCGCCGGGGCCATACGTCCATCCCGCACAACCCGCCAGCAGCATGATCGCAAAGAACCCCGCGCTCTTGGGCACAAACGCCAGAAACGCCGTCACGCTCGACGAAGCGCCCTGATACACGTCCGCCGTGTAAAAGTGCATCGGCACCGCAGCGATCTTGAACATCACCCCAAGCAACGACATCGCCAGGCCAATCGTCGCCAGCGGACCGATCGAGCCCGTCTCCGCAGCGCGAGACTGAAGCACAAAGCCAATCTCGCTCAGCGACGTGCTGCCCGTGGCGCCATACACCAGCGCAAAGCCAAACAAAAACATCGCCGCGCCCATCGCCCCAAGAAAGAAGTACTTCACGCCCGCTTCCATCGAGCGGTCACGCCGCGTCGACAGGCTCACCATCACGTACGTCGGCAGGCTGGTCAGTTCGAGCGCCAGAAACAGAAAGATCAGATCGTGCGACCCAGAACACAGCATCAGACCCATCAGGCTGAACAGAAAGAACGAATAAAACTCAGCGCGAACGCTGCGCATCGGCTCAAACCGTCCGCTGCCCTTGTTCGGTCCAGGTTGAATCGATCCAGGCTGAATCGATCCAGGCTGAATCGATCCAGGCTGTTTGGACCCAGTCCCCGCCTCTCCGCGCCCGAGCAAAGCCTCCAGCCCCCGATCCGCCGTGCCCGACATCAACATCAACAGCAACAGACCAACACCCGCCGCCAGCGCCTTGCCATACTGCGCCATAAAGGGCAGACTCGTAGCCGTCGGCACTGAGGTGGTTATCGCCAGATACCCCGCCACCAGCAAGCCCAGCCCGCACAGCGGCGCACACAGCCCGCGCACTGTCCGATCCTTGCTCAAACCCACCACCATCACCAAGCACGCCGTCACAAACAGCGCAATCTCCGGCCACAGTTGCGCAACGATCTCCGACATCTGTGGTGCCTGTGGCATCAGCGCTCGCCCTCCACACCCGCGACCGTTCCAACCCGATCGCCATCCCCCGCCCCAACCTCACTCCTACCGCCCTGGCCCCACGACTTCACATCCTGCTGCACCTGCTGCACCACGTTCGCCACCGGCTGCTCCAACACCCGCAACACCGGCGACGGATACAGCCCCAGCCACAAGCACGCCACCGCCAGCGGAATCAAAATCCCAATCTCGCGACGGCTCAGATCCCGCGGCAAAGCACCATGATCGGCATGCCCAGCATGCCCACCGTGCCCAGGCTCATGCCCCGGTGCCCTGAACTCCCCCCACACGATCTTGCCCACCATATACAAAATGTAAATCGCCGTCACCACCATCCCCGTCGCCGCCACCGCCGCAAACCACGGCCCAAGATTGCCAAACGTGCCACCCGGCAGCAGCGAGGCATCGCCAAACCGGCCCGGCGTCATGCCAAACTCCGTCCACGTCGCCGAGCCGCCCGCCTGAAACGTGCCCAGCAAGCACATGAACTCGCTGACAAACCCGTTCAGCCCGGGCAGGCCCACGCTCGCCATCGCAAAGAACACCATGAACGTCGACCACACCGGCATCTGCGAAGCAAGCCCACCCAGTTTCTTAAACTCGCGCGTGTGATACCGCTCATACACCATGCCGATCAGCAAGAACAACGCGCCCGTGCTCAGCCCGTGATTGATCATGTACAGCACCGAGCCAGAGAGCCCGATCCCGTTCAGCGCAAACAGGCCGATCACACAAAAGCCCAGGTGCGACACCGACGAATACGCCACCAGTTTCTTGATATCGCTCTGAACCCAGCAGATCAGCCCCGCATACACGATGCCGATGATGCCCAACACCGCAACCGCCGGCGCATACTCATACGCCGCCAGCGGCGTCATCTGCAGCGCAAACCGAAAGATGCCGTACGTCCCTAGTTTCAGCAGCACGCCCGCCAGAACCACCGAACCCGCCGTTGGCGCTTCGGTGTGCGCCAAGGGCAGCCACGTGTGCACCGGGAAGATCGGAACCTTCACCGCAAAGCCCGCCATCAACGCAAAGAACACCCACTTCTGCTCCGCGAAGCTCATGCCCCGCGCCGCCGTCTCAATCGACTCAAAGTCAAACGCCCACACCCCCGTCGCCCGTGCCGACTGCAACGCCACATACGCAAGCCCCGCCAGCGTCAGCACCGAACCCGTAAACGTGTAAAGAAAGAACTTGATCGCCGCGTGCTTGCGGTTGCTGCCGCCATACAGGCTGATCAAGATGAACATCGGAACCAGCGTGAACTCAAAGAAGACGTAAAACAGCACCAGGTCCCGCGCCAGAAAGACCCCCGTCATCGCCGTCTGCAACGCCAGCAGCCACGCGTAATACGTCTTCTGCCGCTCCGTCACCGCCGTGTAACTCGCCAGCGCACAGATCGGCCCAAGCAGCACCGTCAGCCCGATCAACAGCATCGACACACTGTCGGCCGCCATCGAGAACCGCAGCCCCAGCGGCTCAAACCAAACCCCCGACGTCACAAACTGATCGTCGCCCGAACGCGACCAATCAAACTGGCCCGCCATCACCAGAAACACGCCCACACAGCCCAAAGAGACCAGCGTCCCAACCCGTCGAGCCAATCGCTCCGGCAGCACGCCCACCAGCGCGGCCCCCACCAACGGTGCAAGCAACAGCACAAGCAGCAGGCTCATCGTGATGCCCCCTCGCTCAGATCGGCCGTCGCACGCTGCGATTCAACGGGCTTCGCCGTCCCCACCGTCCCCACCGTGCCCACCGTGCCCACTTGGTCATCCGTGCCACCCGTCCCCGCCTTCGCCCCGCCCTCACGCCCGCCCAAGATCGCGATAATCACCACAAAGATCGCCACGCCCGCGGCCATCCGCAACGCATAGTCATGCAAAATCCCGCTCTGCAACGGGCGCGTCGACTTCGCCAGCGCTCGCGGTGCCCAGCCAAAGGCGTTCACCAGCCCATCCACCAGCACCTTGTCGATCACCGAGAAGACCACGCTCAACAGCCACAGCGGCCGAACCAGCAGAAAGTGGTAGAACTCGTCCACATACCACTTGTTCTGCGCCCACGCCGGAATCGGACCAAGCCACGGCAGCAACTTGTCAGCGCGGGCCGTCGCCGCCGTCGTCCGCCCAGCCATGTGCAAGAAGTACGCAATCGCAATCCCCGTGATCGCCACAACGCCCGAGATCACCTTCATCGCGCTGTGCGCATCAAACCCGAAGAACAGCGCGTGATGCTCCGCTCCAATCCCCGCTCCCGCCGTCGAGTTGAACACCATCCCGTGAATCCAACTCTGCTCACCCGCCACCAGAATGATCGCCACAAACGAGAGCACCGCCAGCACGATCAGCACCGAGTTGATCGCCCAGCCCGGCGGGTGGGGATGAAAGTGTGCAGCGCTCGCCGCGTGTCCCGCATGGCCCCCGTGCCCCGCATCCCCCGCGTGGCCATCTGATCCATGCGTATCCGTGCCATGCCCGTCCGCCCCGTGCAGCTCATCGCCCGGCTCGTAATACGCCGGCCCAACAAACACGCGAAAGAAGACGCGGAACGTGTAGTACGCCGTCAACCCCGCCGTAAACAGCAGAATCCAGCCGATCCACTGCGTGTGCGTGTTCGCAAACGCATCACCCAGAATCGTGTCCTTCGAGTAGAAACCCGCCGTGATAAACGGCACGCCAGCAAGGTTGATGCAGCCCACGAACATCGCGATCGTCACGATCCGCCAGCCCTTCATCCGCCCAACACCGCTCAGCCGCCGAAGGTCCAACTGCCCCGCAAAGCCGTGCATCACCGCTCCACACGCAAGGAACAACATCGCCTTGAAGAAGGCGTGCGTAAACACGTGCGCTGGCCCGCCCACACCGCTCATCACCCCAAGCCCGCAGAACATGTACCCAAGTTGGCTCACCGTCGAATACGCCATGATCCGCTTGATGTCGAACTGCGCCATGCCGATCGTCGCGGCCAAGAGCGCCGTCAACGCACCGCCCCACGCCACGATCATCAACGCATGCTCGCTCACCAGAAACACCGGATACATCCGCGCGATCAGATACACACCCGCCGTCACCATCGTGGCGGCGTGAATCAACGCACTCACCGGCGTCGGGCCTTCCATCGCGTCCGGCAGCCACACATACAGCGGCAGCTGCGCGCTCTTGCCAAAGGCGCCGATCGTCAGCAAAATCGGGATCAACTGCACCGTCAGCGGAATCTCCGTCCACCGTCCCGCCTGCGCCAGCGCCAGATACGGCTCGAGCTTCGGAAACAGATACATGTACTCAAGCGTGCCAAACTGCACGAACGCCAGCATCACGCCCAGACTCAGCCCGATATCGCCGATCCGGTTGACAATAAACGCCTTCTTCGCCGCCGCTACCGCCGACGGCCGCTTGTAGAAGTAGCCGATCAGCAGGTACGAACACAGCCCCACTCCCTCCCAACCCAGAAACAGCAGCACCAGGTTGTCGCCCATCACCAGGCACGCCATCGAAAACACAAACAGGCCAAACGCCGCAAAGAACCGGCAGTAGCCCGCCCCAACATCGTGGCTCATGTACTCGCTGGCATACAACGCAATCAGCGTCGCCAACCCCGTCACAAACAGCATCCACAGCGTCGTCAAACTGTCGGCATAGAACGAAAAGTTCGCCGTCAAACTCTGCGCCGACGACGGCCCCCACTGAAAGTTGATCCAGTCAAAGGCGTGAATCACCGCATAATCGCCGGGGTTCGCGTGCACCACCGCGTACAGCCCCACCGTCAGCCCAAAGCACACCAGCAGCGAACCCACCGTGATCGCCGCCGGCAGTTTCGATCGAACCTTCAACGCAGCACACACCCCGCACAGCACGCACGCCAGCAGCGGGATAAACGGGATCAGCGCAAACAGCCCAGGCACATCAAACTTCGCACCCATGCGCGTGCCCAACCGCACAACCGCGTGACCAGCAGCATGACCCGCATCACCGCCGCCCAAGTGCGCCGGATCGGCCACCGATGCCGCCATCGCGCTCAGCGAACCGAGCGACTCGTAAACCATCCCGAAATGTGCCGCCAGTTCGCTCAAGTGCCCTCTTCAATCCGTCGTCGCGACCGTCGCCGATGCCAGAGTAACCATCCGTTCCATCCGCCCCACACCCATCCCACCCGCCCCGCAGCTGCCCCAACTAGCCGCGAAGTTCCGCCCACTTCTCCGCGTCCAGCGACTCCTTCCGCCGAAACAGCAGCACCACCAGCGCCAGCGCCAGCGCCGCCTCCGCCGCGGCGACCGTCAGCACAAAGATCACAAACGCCTCGCCCGTGTGGTTCAGGTGATACCGCCCAAACGCAATCAGCGTCAGCCCCGCCGCCTGAAACATCAGTTCCGTACACAAAAACATGATGATCAGGTTGCGACGAGTCACAAAGCCAATCAGCCCGATCACAAACATCGCCGCCGCCACCACCAGATAGTGGTACAGCGTGCCCGCGGCCATCGGCTCCGGCCAGCCCGACTGCGACAGCGTGCAAAGCATCGAGTTCATCACGCCCCACCCCCGCCCATCGCCGAGGTCGCCGCCGAGGTCGCAGCCGACGTCGCAAACGGTGTCGATCCCGTCGCCGCGT
>JBGSRG010000007.1:0-7780 GCA_041737685.1 Phycisphaerales bacterium
GGTACCCGACGCGCAGCGCGGCCGCACTCCCCGGCTCCGGCAATCCACGACCTGTCGATCATCCGCACATGTCCAGCCAGTAAAGGTACGATCAATGCCACGCGCGTCCGGCCTCAACGGGCCTCAACGTCCCGAACCCGGCCGCCCACGCGGCTGCGCCCGACGCACCGTCGTCTGCTCGGTGAACAACGCAAACTGCTCCGCCGCCCTGGGTGTCGCTGGCGTGGCAATCCAACCCCAGAACGCCGGGTTGCCATACGCGATAACCGTCGTCGGCGGGTGATAGTGAAACGCAAACGGCAACAACTGGTCGCCATCGTCGTTGTTGCCAAAGAATGGCCATGCGGCGTTGAGCGCGGGCGGGCGGCTCGACTTGCCGCGCTGCTCGGCAACATCCACCGGAATCCAGAACTCGCGGTCGGTCTTCTCGTCGTAGAGACAGAACTCAACCCACGAGCGAAAATCGCCCGAACCCTCGGTCTTCTGGAACGGGCTGTCGGTCTCGCCGCGAGCCTCGGTCACGTCCCAACCAATGACGGTTCGTGCCGGCAAGCCCGCCGCACGGAAAATCGCGCACACCGCGCATGCAATGTCATGGCTGCTGCCGCGCCCGTCGCGAATCGTGAGCGCTGAGCCACGAAGATCCAGACCCTCAAAGCCGCCGTGACGAAGGAACGTCTCGCCCCGGCCCTGCTCCTGAAAGATCTCCACGCACTTCGACGCCAGATACTTGGCCAGTTGCGCCGGCGGAATCGCCTTCGGATCCTTGCCCTCGGTCCACTTGTTCAACAGCGCCGCAATCGCCGGATCTCGCGAGTCGATCAGCGTGCGCCGGCCGATCGTCTGCGAATCGCCGAACGTCGACTGCCCCACCTTTCCCCACTTGTTCGGCCACGTCGCCTGCATCGCGATCCGCTCGTTGTACACCACGCGGTAAACCGTCATCGGAATCTCAACCTTCAGGCTGAACTCCCGACCCGAAACGTCCTTGAACCTCCACAAACCCAGCCGCGTGCCCGAGGGGTAGTTGTCGTTGAACTCCGGCGTCGTGTCATGCGTGCGATCGTCAAACTTCAACTCGCCCGAGACCGCCTCGGTGTTGGTCACGCTCATCGATGTGCCGACAATGGCTGGGAAAACCACCGCGGCGTTCTTGATGTCGAACGTCCGAATGTCGAGCGGGCGGTTGTCGTTGGGCGAGCGCCGGTTTGGATCTTCGCTGAAGGCGTGAACAAACAACTGCACACGCAGCGTGCGATCCTTGCTCTTTCCCGCTGTCAGCACGTTGTCCAAAAACGAGGGCAGCACTTGCCCCGGCGCGCCTGATCCGGGTGAGGCCGGAGTCGCCGCGGGCTGACCAGAAGTCGGGTTCGCCGAGGATGGCGGTGTGCCTTGTCCCGGCACACTTCGTCTGCTCGGCTGCGCCAGAACACGCCCGGGAAACCCGCCGAGCACACCAACGCTGACGCCCGCGGCCATCAGCAACGCGGCCTGCCGGCGAGAAAGATGGGCTGGGCTCGCAGCACGCTCAGAACGCTGAACGGATTCTGAGTCGGGTGACCTGGGAAGATCGGATGAGTGCGAACCGGCTGCTGGCGTATTCATGGTGCAGTTCTCGATAAGGACCTGTCTCGATAAGTGACTGCGGAACAAAGACTTGAACAGCGATGCTTGATCGCAATCAACAAGCCAAAGCATCGATCAGCCAAGCGCAGTCTGAGCCGCCCGAAGGTGTGCAGCCTGAAGTCTTTACCGACAAGCCCCACCTACGGATCGTGTCCGGACTCAGGTTTCCCGAACTTCGCTCGAACTTTCAGACGCACCGGCCGCGGGAAAGGTCCGAGTTTCGGCTGACGCATCGAGGACCTCGTCTGGGTCGCCATCGCCAAAGCCCTCGCTCATTCGCTTGGCAAACTCTTCAGGCGAAGGCAGATCTTTCGCGCTCGAAAGCCCAAAAACCTCGAGAAATTGCCTGGTCGTGGCGTAAAGCATCGGGCGGCCGAGTTCTTCAGCCCGACCCGCCACCGCGACCAACCGGCGCTCGGTCAGCGAACGCAAAACTTCGCCGCAGGCCACGCCACGAATCGCTTCGAGACGGGCGCGGGTTACTGGCTGTTTGTAAGCGATAATTGCGAGAGTCTCGACTGCCGCGCGGCTGAGTGAGGCTTTTTGTCGTGCGCCGTGCAAGGCGGCGAGGACGGGGCCGAAGTCGGCGAGGGTCATCAGGCGGTATCCGCCCGCGAGCGGCTCAATGCGGAAACTGCGATTGGTTGAGCGATAAGTCTTGTTCAGAGCTTCGATTGCGCTGCGGACCAACTTGGGCGTTATGGCCGATTTCCATAGCGCGGCGGGCGCGAAGGAATCGGCGAAACCGGCGACGGCTCTTTCTGATGTGTCCGCGAGCACCTGGGCGATTCTCGCCGCGGAAACTGGACGTTCTGAGCAGAGCAAGATCGCTTCAACTGCTGCATGAAAGGCCAACTTTGATGCGAGATCGAGGAAGTTGACGTCAGAAGCCGATTCGTTGGCAACTTCATCGTCGGCTTCGTTGCTGACTGGCTTTCCCGAATCTGGGTGGCTGTTGGGAGCCGACACGGTTCGACGGCGGCGACGGTCGGGTTTGCGCAAGAGCGGACTATCGGGTTTGGCCTCGAGTTCCTGAGTTGCAACTCCATTGCCGGAATGGGGTTGCGCCTGGTGCTCGGGCTTGTCTGTGCCGTTTGCGGGTTCGTCCATGGGATGATTCTGCGGCTCCGCCATGACGGGAGTATACCAATCACCCCGGCGTGCGATTTCGCCGCGGAGTTACGCGGTGAGGTCACGCGGTGAGAGCACGCGGTGAGAGCACGCGGTGAAAGTGCGCGCAGTTACAGTCGTTCTGGTTCGGACTCGAGTTCGCTGCTGGAGCGATGGATCAACCACCCTAATTCGGGTACTCGCATGGCGCGACACGCGACCAGAAAGACCCCCGCTCCGACTCCGACAGCGCTGGCCAGAAGTGCGGCGTGCCCCTTCCACCCGCTGGTGGTTTGCTCAGCGGTTGGAGCGATGAGGAGGCCCCGGAAGACGAGGCCGGACTGAAGCAGGCGCTGAACGCTGAGCACGCCGAGCGCCATGAGCGCGGTCGCAGTGGCGATGCGGAAGATTGCGCGGAGCGTTGTGGTGTTGAGCGCAGCGCCGTTGTTACGACGGACAAGCCAGAAGAGCACGCCACACTGGAGCATGGCGCAGAGGCTGGTGCTCCAGGCCAGGCCGGCTTCGCGGAAGAACCAGATGAGGGTGCAGTTGAGCGCGAGGTTGAGCGCCACCATGGCGATCGAGACCTGCATGGGGGTCTTGGTGTCGCCACGGGCGTAGAAGACGCGGGTGAAGAGATGGTTGAGGGCGTAGGCCCAGACACCGATGGAGAAGGCCATGAGCACGGAACTGGCGCGGGCAACACCGTCCTGGCTGAACCCGCCCCCACTGGCTGCGGCGTGAACTGCGGCAGTTTCAATTGCGGCGCTCGGCGTGATGGGCACTTGGGGGTTTGCGTGCCATTGGCCAAAGAGCAGCGCGATCAGATCGGTGCGAACCAGCAGCAGGCCAACGCTGGCGGGCAGGCCCACGAAGAGACTGAGGCGGATGCCGCGACGGATGGTGGAGGCGAAGCGTTCGGGGTCTTTGGCCGTTCGCGCGAGCATCGGGAAGGCGGCGGTGGCGACGGCGATTCCAAAGACGCCGAGCGGGAACTGATAGAGGCGGGTGGTGAAACTGAGAATGGCGTTGGAGCGTTCGTCAAGCGGATAGGCGAAGCCGAGGACCGTTGCGCCAAACCAGATCGGCCACATGCCGATGATCATGTCGAGGAAGGCGTTGAGTTGCAGTGTGCCGGTGCCGATGACGACGGGGACGAATCGCTTGAACATCCGACGCGAGGAAGGGATGGCGTTGTTCCAAGCGGCGGATCGGATTTGCACCCAGTGAACACCGGGAGCGTCCAAGGAGCCCGATGGCCTTCGCAAGGCCCACGCGAAGCCGAGGGCTTGGGTGATGCCGCTGGCGACGGTTGCTACGCCCAGGGCGTAGGCCGCGGTAAGGTCGCCGCCCTTGCCCGCCCAGAGGTACCACCCCCCTACTGCCACGACGAATATGTTGAGCACGATCGGCCCGGTCATGCTCAGGCCCATTCGGCCGCGAACCTGCAACATTCCGGCGAGGATCGCGGTGATGCAGATCAACGGCATGAAGGGCAGCATGACCATGATGAGCGTGATGCTGAGTCGCTGATTTTCGCCCGGGCCTGTGAAGAGCAGGAGGCCCAGTAGCACAAGTTCAATAATGATGGTGACGAGGGCGGTGCCGAGGCCCAGTCCGACGATGACGAGGGTGGCGAGGCCGTCGGCACTGTCGGTGGCGGCGGTGGCGGGCGAAGGGGCGAGACGGGAACCGTCAGAAGTTGCCGCTTCGGATTGGTGTGCGGCTCGGGTTGCCACGTCGCATTCGACGGCTTGAGCGTATTCGGGGATGAAGGCCGCGCTGAGCGCCCCCTCGCCCAGAAGCCGTCTGAACATGTTGGGAATGGCGAAGGCAGCGGCGAAGGCGCTGCCCACGGCGGTGTCGCCGAAGAGACGCACGATGACGAGGTCGCGCACGAGGCCGAAGAGTCGAGAGAGGAGCGAGACGAGCGAAACCGAGCGCACAGCGCCGCCGAGGGTGGCGGAAGGGACCGCCGCGAGCAGGGTGGGGACGGTGGTCGCGGTGGGCACGGTGGGCACGGTGGGCACGAAGAGCACGGGAGGTACGGAGGGGGGGTCGGGGGTCGGGGGTCGTGCGGATCGGCTACTCGGTCAGCGGATGAACAGGAACCAGTTGAGGAGGAGGACGGGGAACAGGAGCAACAGGGCGTAGAGCGTGTATGCGAAGAACGAGGGCATTTTGACGCCGAGTCCGTCTTCAGCGCCGTCGACGATGGAGCGGACCATGAAGTTGGGACCGTTGCCGATGTAGGTCATAGCGCCAAAGAAGACCGCGGCCAGCGAGATGGCTTCAAGGAGCACCTGCCCTTGAAACTCGACGAAGGTGCCGTCGGGGTGGACGATGTCGAACGTGCAGCGGATGAAGGTCTCGATGCCTTGCGCGTTGAGCGGGAGGTGCAGCACGCCCATTCCGGCCTGGAGGAAACTGACGTAGGTGGGTGCGTTGTCGAGCACGCCCGAGAGAATTCCGGTGCCGAAGTAGAATTGGGAGGGTGTTTCCAGGCCGAGTTTCGCCGAGTTGACGGCCAGATAGCCCAGCGCAGGGGCCATGGTGAGGAAGATGCCGATGAACAGGAAGCCGACTTCCTTGACCGGCTCGAAACTGAAGCCGTTGGCGTCGCGGATGCTGGCACTGCCCACGGTGTAGGCGGTGATGGCGAGCACGATCTGCAGCGTTGCGCCGACGGGAAAGCCAACAAACCCCGCGTAGGTCTTGAGCATCGGATCAACAAAGACGCACGCGACGATGCCCAGGAGCAGGGCCATCGACCGGCCGCCCTCGATCAGTCCGTGGGCGTGCGTGACACCCTCAGCCAGAGCGGCCTCGACGCGTCCCGTGGTGGACTTGGGAATGCGCGAGTCGTAGACGAAGAAGATGGTGAGCAGCACGGCGTTGACGGTGAGCCACATGGGCCAAAGGTGGGTGAGCGTCCAAGTGAATGGCACGCCCTTGAGAAAGCCCAGATAGAGCGGCGGATCGCCGATGGGTGTGAGACAACCGCCGCAGTTGCTGACGATAAAGATGAAGAAGACGACGTGGAGGGGTCGCAGTCTGCCCTTGTTGATTCGCATGAAGGGGCGGATGAGCAGCATGGAAGCGCCGGTGGTTCCGACGAGGTTGGCGATGACCGCGCCGACGGCGAGCAGGAGCAGGTTGGTGCGGGCGGAGCCTGCGGCCTTGATGTTGACGAGAATGCCGCCGGACGCGACGAACAGCCCGCCCACGAGCGCGATGAACGAGTAGTACTCGAGCACGACGTGGAGGACTTCGTGCCGGCCATAGGCGCCGAAAGCGGTGAGGTAGTAGACAAGGACTGCTGCCCCGAGCAGGAAGGCAAAGTCGGGGTAGTGCTTGTGCCAGAATGGGGCGCTGATGAAGGGCATTACGGCGATGCTGAGGAGCAAGAGAGCGAAGGGCACGCAGAGCCAGATGGGGACCATCGGTGTCGGGCCGTGGGATGAAACGGGCGCTTCGGAGACCTTGCCAAGGTCGGCGGCGGGAATGGGCAACTGATTGCCTGCAGAGCCGGGTAGCGCGGTGGAATCAGGCTGGGGGTTGGTGAGACTGAAACTGGCGGGGTGAGGCTCGGTTGGGGCGGTGCCCGCCGGTCCGTGTGCGGGGGTGCTGTTGGTTTCGAGGTGCAGCGCTGGGCCGGTGTAGGGAACGACCGCGCCGGAAGCGGTACGGACGAACTTGCGCCCGTCGGGCTCGATCTGGATGACGGTGTTGCCGTGGGACTCGCCGGCGTGTTCAGCGTGATCGGCGTGATCAGCGTCGGTGACGGCCATCTGGGCCGGCGCGAGTTTGGCGATGATGAGGCCGAGGATTGCGCCAACGATCGCGCTAACGACCCAGCATTTGGGGCCATAGAAGCCGGCGTGAGAGGAGTTTGAGGCCATGTCGATCGGGTCTCCGAGGCTCGAAGCGGGAAGAGGGTTGCCATGGTACGGCGCTGGATCGGCTCGGTGGAGCGGGCGGCACGTGCGGTGACGCTTGATTGGCGTTGGCGGGACTGCTGCGCCGACTGCATGAGCACGGGGCCGATCACTCAGGATGCCGTCGTCGTGGTGTGATCGTTGCGCGATCGGCCCTTGGAGCGAAAGAGCAGGGCCACCGCGATCGAGAGCGCTAGGGCGACGCCTGACCAGTTGGCCAGCGCATCATCCCACGATGCTTGGCGATGCACGAAAGGAAGGGCCTGGCTCAGTTCATCAAGCCCGGACCAGAGGAGGGCGAATAGGCCAGCACCAATCACGCCCGCGCGGGTTTGGGCGCTGCCGAACAGGCCGGAAATGAGCAGCAGTGCGGTCCACAGGCCATACGCGGTCATGTGGACGAAGAGATCGGGGCGTTCGACTCCCGGAACGTCGAGGGTGAGACGCGGCCAGTGGGTGAGGGTGAAGAGCGCGCCCGCGTAGAGCAGAAAGAGCGCGACCCGGAACCGCTTTGCGTGTGAAGTGCGCTGAGCGTGAGCGCGGGGTTCGACGGGTTGGGTCACGCCCGGCGCTCGGCAGCGTTTGGCGCACGGACGACAACCTCGACGTGTGAGACATGCTCGGCTTTGGGGGGAGTTGTGCGCTTGGCGAGCATGGCGTCCCACTCGCTGACCACGCGCTCGGCCAGGGCGGTGTAGTCGAGTGCGCCGGGGCAGGTAGGGGCGTAGTCAAAGATGGTTTTGCCGAAACTGGGGCATTCGGCGAGTTTGATGTTGCGTCGGATCGCTGGGGTGAGCACGCGGGCGGTCTTCCAGGGCGAATCGCCCTCGGTCTGTCGGGCCTGCTCAAAGAACTGGACCAGATCAGCGACGACTTCGCGCGCGTGGGTGGTGCTGGTGTCGTGCATGCAGAGGACCACGCCGGTGACGCGCAGCCGCGGGTTGACGCTGCTGGCGACGAGGGAGACGGTTTCGAGGAGTTTGCTGACACCTTGGAGGGCCAGAAACTGCGCCTGCATTGGGATGAAGACTTCACGGGCGGTCGTCAGGCCGTTGAGGGTGAGCACACCCAGCGAGGGCGGACAGTCGATGAGCACGAAGTCAAAG
>JBGSRG010000018.1:0-3299 GCA_041737685.1 Phycisphaerales bacterium
GCCGGCGAGGGAGCGATCGAAGAGTTTGGCTCAGGCACTGCTCTTTCTCGACGACGTGCCCGCAGAGAAAGGCGATGGCTGGCTGCGCACACTGTTTGAGAGCGAGACGGACGTTGGCTGGGAAACGATCGAGCGCGTGAACCGGCAGTGCCGAACACTGCGCGAACGGGGGGCGCCGGTGGATCGGCGGATGAAGGGGCTTCGACGGGCGCAGCGACTGGGGCGGGCGATTCTGCTTGCAGAAGCGCCGGTGGTGGCGGCCTGGCGCACGGGCCTGAACATGCTGACGCTGACGGTGTTGGAAGAGGCCGAATACACGCGAAGCATGGCGAACAGACAGCAGCAGCCGAACTATGGCTACGGATACGACGATGGCGGACAGTCGCCGGCGATTCCCGCCGAGACACTGGGCCAGGCGCTTCCTGACGCGAAGTGGCTGAGCGCGATCGACCCGGGCCTGTCAGGCAAACTGGAACTGATGGCGGCGACGACGGCGGGCGGCGCCGGCGATGTGATAGCGGTGGTGAACATGATCCGGCCGATCGTGGCGACAGACCGCGAGCGCGCGAACAGACTCGCCGAGGCGCTGCTGCAGGCCTGGCCGAGTTACGTGAACGCGGGCGCGGGGCGCGGCGATTCAGACGATCCGTATGGCTCGATGGCCTATTCCGGCATGTATGGCGGCAGATTTGGCGGCATGTATGGAGGCGGCGGGGGGCGGTGGCGGTGTGCCGCTGACACGAGCCAAGCAGGCTCGCAATCTGGTGAAGTTGCGAGAGATGGTGGACCAACTCAACGGTGTGGGCATCGTGCCGATTCCAACCGGGCCGTTGGTGGAGGCGTTCGCGGCGAGTTACAGCCCGGCTGAGGTTTTTTCGGCCGAGGATCTGGAGCGGGTTTTTGGCGACATCGACGCGATGCCCCCGGAGTTGCGACAACGGATCGCGGAGCGGATGAGGGCGCAGTTGGCCGGTGCGTGGCGCAGCCCGCGTGTGCAGGAGCAGGAGGGCACGCGCAGAACCAGCGACGAACTCAGCGCGGAAGTGGTGCGGGGGTATGAACTCGCGGTGGGGCTTGCCCAGTCTGGCGCGCCTTCATGGGAGCGGCTGACGCTGATCGGTGATCTGCACTATGACCAAGCGGAGTTTGCGTTTGGACAGCAGGCGGACGCGGCGGGGTATCAAGCCCTGCGCGAGCGGGCATTTGAGCACTACGCGGACGCGGCAGCGATGTATCGAACCGAACTATCGGCGGGAAGGACCAAGCCCTCAGCACGTGTTTATGGGCAGTGGTTCAGCGCGGCAATGGGCGCAAGTGATCTGGGATATCTGACGCGGCAGGACCGGCCAGATCTTGACCAGGTGAAGCGTGTAATGGACGCGATGGGCGAGTTGAAGGAACCCGCGACGGCGCAGCATGTCGGGCTCTTTGCGCAAGAGATCACTCGATCGATGCAGCGGATGGCTCCGGAACTGAAGCCCAACTTTCTGCGACAGGCGGTGCGGATCATCGGCGAACATCCTGACGGCCGCGATGCAAGATCGCGTCTGGCGCTGTACGACGATCTGGATAAGGAAGTGGAACTCACGCTCGAACTCGATGGGGCATCGGGCGTTGGGCAAGAGCCATTCGGCGTACACGTGTTCATCTCGTCGAGCCGCGCGGTTGGGCGAGAATCGGGCGGCTTTGGAAAGTATCTGATGAACGAGCAGTGGTCGCCCTCGGGCAGCACGATCAACTATCGCGACGATTTGGAGAAGCAGATTCGTGAGAAGTGGGCGGGCACGGCGGGTGCGAGTGGTGGCGCGGGTGAGGGCGGGTTTGAGGTGATGTCGGTGGCGTTTCATAAGCCGACCTTGCAGCGATTGGGTGATCGGCGAGAAGGGTGGGAGCGCACGCCGCTGTGCTTTGTGCTGCTGCGCACCAAGGACGCGAGTGTGGAGCGCGTGCCGGGGTTGAAGTTGGACATGGATTTTTCAGATGGTCAGGGGATGGTGATCCTGCCGGTAGCGTCGAGGGACGTGCCGATTTCATCGGTGGCAAGAGGCGCAGAGACGGGATCGGCTTCGGGCTTTGGCGTGCGAGACCTGGAAGTGGAGCAGATTCTGGACGATCGCGAGTCGAAGTCGTCGGGGTTGGTGCGGCTGGAAGTACGTGCACGCGGGAAGGGGATTGTGCCCGCGATTGACCGAGTGTTGACGATCGGCGGCGGGAGTACAGGCGGTTCGAGCGATGGGCTTGTCTCGGGCGGCAACTTTGGCGGCGGGCTGGAAGTGCTCGCTCTTGAAGATCATGGCCTGAGCGTTGGTGAACTTCAGACTGATACCGGCGCGGTGGTGCCGGTGACGGAAAGATCGTGGACGCTGACTCTTGGTGCGAGCAAGGGGGCGGGTGCCAGCACGGGAGGGGAGGCGACCTTTGACTTTCCGACTGCACGGGCCAGCGGCGGCGACGATCGCAACTATTCTGGAAATGCCTCGGCCGGTGCGGGTAGCAGCGACGAGGGCAACAACCTGAGCAACGATCGGCGTGCTGCCAGCGGGGCAAAGACAAACAGCACGGCCACGGTCACGAACAAGCGGTACTCAGACGCCGATCTGACTGATGCACCTTCGCGGGTCGCGATTGCCATGCCGGGCTCGGGAGGTGGTGGTTGGGTGTGGCCATTGGCGCTGGTGGCGGTCTTGGCGGTCGGCGGTGCGGGCGCGTGGATGTACCGGCGCGGGCGGCACAGCAACATGGACGTTGAGCGGGACACTCGCTGGATCGTGCCTGATCATGTCTCGCCGGTGAATGCGATCGGCATGTTGCGCCGAGTGGAAGCGATGAACGGCACGCTGCTGAACGCGGCGGAGCAGCGCGAACTGGCGACAGACATCGCCGAGTTGGAGCGGGCGTACTTTGCGCCCGAAGCCGACGGCGGTGTGGCTGCGGCGGGCGGATCAGAGATTGGTGCCCGTTCGGCTGATGCTCGAACAGCCGATGCTCGATTTGTTGATCCGCGCACGAAGGCATTGAAGTGGGCCAGCAAGGCCGAGGCGGCTCTGAGCGAATGAACGATGCAACGCCCCGGGCGCGATTCGAACGCGCGACCTGCCGCTTAGAAGGCGGCTGCTCTATCCAGCTGAGCTACCGGGACAACTCTCGGGCGATTATTGGCTTCACGGCGCTGGCACAGGCCCGCCGCGAGTGCGGTCGGCTGCGAACAATGCAGACTGGAGTCGTTCGGTCTCCAGAGTCACCCGACATTCCCACCCTTGGACCCTGACTCTTCCCCGCGGCTCTGGCCCCCCCCCCCC
>JBGSRG010000044.1:0-3276 GCA_041737685.1 Phycisphaerales bacterium
GCCAAAAACGCCGCGTGCCGAGCCGCATCGCCCATCGGTGCACCCGCTCGCACGCCGCGCTGAGGATCGGTGCCGGGTTGGGATTGCGAGTCGGGCAAAGTGCGCGGTGGGCGTGTCACAAGCGAACAATAGACGATCTTCACATTCTGATCGTCATGGGCCAACGCTCCGCTTGCCCAATCAACCGATTCCAGCCCGCTCAACGCCTTGTCCCCTTGTCCCCTTGTGTTCGCCTCTCCCAGCGTCAAATCGTCCCCATGTCGCTCCTCCGCCCCACTCCCGATCAGACTCATCAGCCCCACCAGCCGGATCGGTCGCTCGCGCCCGTTCCGCCCACCGCGCCCGTGCCCACGCACAAGCCGCAATCTCACCCGCGATCCATCCGCCAGCGCCCGGCGAGACCTCCCTCGGGCCTGCTCGCGGGCATGCGTATCCGCAGAAAGCTCATTTTTCTCCACACCGTCTTCTCCCTGGTTCTCGCCGCCATTCTCGCGCTTTCGCTCAGGCCCGCTGCCAGAGAGGTCGTCCGTGCTGCCGAGTCTCACGAAGCCAGCACGCTGCTGGCGCAGTTTGCTGACGCGCAGCCCAGCACCGCCCAATCCCACCATGCCCAACCCGGCCACGAAAGCCTGCGAGCCTTCGCGCAGCGTCTGTCCGAACGTGCGGGCTCCGGCGTCACGATCCGCGTCGGATCGGCCGCTGAACTCTCGCTCACGCCCAGCGAGGTAGCCTCGCTCGCCACAGGATTGATCCGCGAACCCTCCGACACGGGCGGGCTTGGTCCACAGCAACGCAACCAAGACGATCGATCGCCCGCAGGCCGCCCCGAAGAAGCACGCCAGCAATCCGAACCCGTCATCATCAAAGCCTTCGGCCCAGACCGCGCACCCGAGTTCGTCGCCCTGCATCATGCCTCGGGCCAGTACGTCGAAGTCTCCGTTCGACTTGAAAGGGCGCGCAGCGCGGTCGTGCGGCTTTACTTGCTCGCCACAATGGCCCTGCTCTGCGTCTATGCCCTCGTCGCGGCCTCGCTCGAACTCTTCGTGCTTCCCCGCCACGTCTACGGCCCGATCCGCGCGATGCTCGCCGCCGATCGCGCGCTCGAATCGGGCCATTCAGAAAGTGAAATCATCCCAGATGCGTCCATCCCCGCCGACGAACTCGGCGAAATCATGCAATCACGCAACGCCGCCGTGAAGTCGCTGCGTCAGCACGAACTCGACCTGGCCGAAGCGCTCAGAAGGCTCGAATACGCCGCGGCGGACCTCAAGAAGAAGAACCACCTCTTGGAAACAGCGCAGCAGAACCTCGCCGATTCTGGCCGACTCGCCAGTCTGGGCATGATGTCCGCAGGGCTGGCCCATGAGATGAACACGCCGCTGGCGGTCATCAAGGGCCTCGCCGAGCGAATAGGGCCTGATCGAACGCCCGGTTCCCTCTCCGCCGATGAAGCCGACCTTCTGCGCCGGGTCGTCGCACGCCTCGAAACACTCAGCGACGGCCTGCTCGACTTCGCCCGCGCTCGGCCGCTGCATCGCATGCCCGTTGCGGTGCGGCCCTTGGTCGAAGAGGCATGGACGCTCGTGAAGATGGACCGACGTGCAACCGGTGTCTCCTTCCACAACGACGTGCCAACCGCGCTCTGCGCCATTGCTGACTCCGACCGCCTGCTCCAGGTCTTTCTCAATCTGGTTCGAAACGCCGTCGATTCGATCAGCGCCACCGATTCCCGGGCTGGCCAAAGCCAGGTCCACGTCACCGCCGAAAACGTCGTTCGCGACGGCCAGACGTGGGTCTCAATCGTCTTCGCCGACACCGGCCCCGGCATCTCGCCAGAAGTGCTGGCACACCTCTTCGAGCCGTTCGTCTCAACCCGCCTCGATGCTCACGGCACGGGCCTCGGTCTGGCGGTTTCAGAAGGAATCGTGCGAGAGCACGCCGGAATCCTCATCGGTCGCAATCGTTCGAGTGGAGCGGCCGGCGCGCGAACCGACGGCCGACCAACCAGAGGTGCCGAGTTTGAGGTGCTGCTCCCCGGCGGCCCGGCCGATCACAACCCGTAGAAATCAATCTGCAACGTCCGCGCCACGCTGGCGGCGATCCCCCACCTCTGCACTTGGTCTTTGCCGCCGCTCGCGCACCCCTCGCCCCACGCCCATCATCCTCGGCCTTCACACGCTGGCATAAACTGAGCGTCCGCCCGCAATCCCTCTTCCTCGAAGGGCCTGATCCGAGTCTCACAGGTCGCTCAAAGTCCACGATCGAGCCACGAAACACCGTGTCGATGGGCAGCCTCTGTTCCCCATCGCTTGTGAAGACGAACATGCCCGACGGACGCAGCCAACCACCGAACGCTTCTCCCACCCCTCCCCCGATTGACCCGTCGTCGGTGCACCCCGAACGCGCTGCCATCCCGCCCCCGCTCTCCATCCTCGCGATCGACGACGACGACGACTATCGACAGTTCCTCAGAACAGTCCTCGAAGGCGAGGGTCACAGCGTGCGCGCCGTCGCCACTCCACCCGATCTCTACGCCGCGTGCGAGGCATCGCTGCCCGAAGTCATCCTGCTCGACATGAAAATGGGAAGGTTCGACGGCAACGCCGTTCTCGAAGAACTCCGCCGCCGATGGCCCAAAGTCTGTGTCATCGTCGTTACCGGCTACCCATCGCTCGACTCCATGCGACAGACCTTCAAGCAAGACGTTTTCGACTATCTCGCCAAGCCATTTTCAATCGACGATCTGCGCCGAACGCTCAGCCAGGCCGCATCCGCCTTCGGGTTCGGCGGCCACCCAATGGACCGTCTGCGAGTTGAACTTGGCCGCCAGATCAGACTGGCCCGCACCGAGCGTGCTTGGACCCTACGCGATCTCTCCGCATCCTGCGGGCTAAGCGTCAGCCAACTCAGTTCCATCGAACGCGGCAGCCATCTTCCCAGCGTGGAAAGCCTTATCGGCATCGCCACAGCGCTAGACCGGCGCGCTTCCGAGTGGTTGGGAGCGGCCGGACTGTGAGCCTCACGAACCACTCAGCCGCACCTCGACCCGGCGTGCTCTTCACGGCATTCGAGCCCAGCGGCGACGATCATGCCTCGGCCGTCATCGCCGCCCTGCGTTCGCGACATCCCGATGTGCCGATCTACGCCTGGGGCGGTCCAAAGATGGAACAGGCCGGCGCCACCATCATCGAGCGCACAGGTGAGAGCGCCGTCATGGGCTTGCCCGGCCTGGGCAAGATCATCGAGCATCTGCGAATCACCCGCCGAGCCGGCCGA
>JBGSRG010000049.1:0-4775 GCA_041737685.1 Phycisphaerales bacterium
CCGGCTGCTGGTTGCCGCGCTCGCGAACGCGTTGATCGACATAGCGCTCCTGCCGCGCTTCGCTGATTCGCTCGCGAACCACGTCGAGCTCGGCGTCCACCGCGGTGCGCTGGGCTGGGTTGAGTTCGGCCCAGACTTTGGTCATGGCGCCTTCAAGGCTTGGCGCGCCCTCCTGCAGTTCCTGCATACGCATACGTGCGGCGGTGCGCTTCTCATCGGCCTGCTTCTTGGCGGGGTCCACCGAAGCGTCTGGGCCGGCGTTGTCCATCATGTCGTCCGACATGCGGTCAGACTGCGGGCGACCACCCTCAGAACCGCGCCGCCGAGGCGCCGCATCGTCGGGCCCACCGCGAGCTCCGGCCGCGCGCCGAAGTTGTCCCAACTCTTCGCGATGCTCGCTCATGTACGCACGAACGGCATCCTCGTGCTCAGCGATCACGCTCTCGATCTTCTCGAGTTGCTCAACCGAAGCGCGTGTTGCTGCGGGTGCTTGCGGGCCGACAACCGTTTCGAGTGCGCGACGCACTGCTTGCGGCGGCAGCACCTCGCCTTGACGGTTCTTGCGAACCTTGCCCAGTTCGCCGAAGGTGCCCTGCACACCCGGCACGTTGCGGTCTTCAACCTTGGGCCCGCCGAGCGCTGGCTCGTCCTTCGCGGCAGCACTTGCGGAGAAACTCGGCGTGACCATACCGACCGACAGCAGCAGTGCTGCGGCGGACGCGACGATCAAGCGTGAGCGAGGGCGATCAGAGACGACTCGACTGTGGAATGAACTGTTCATGTTCGTGATTCCTTTGGAAAGGGCGACGGGTTCGGGCAGATGGTCTCGGCGAGCACTTTCCGCTGGCTACGCCTTCGGCGATTCCGGCCGTTCGGGTAATCGCACCGGCAGAACGAGCCCGAACGAGCCGTATTGCCTTGAAGCGGCAAGTACCAGCGTTTCTGGCTGATTCTCGGTGTTCGGTGCCGTTGTCGGAGAGTATGGATGGTCGGTTTGCGCAGAGATATCCCGATGTCCTTGGCCCCCCGCAGCGGGTTTCAGTGAGCGGGCAAGGTCCGAGAACTCCCGATGCGAGCGAGTTGGTCTGAACCGACGCTACCGTCACTCATGCCGATCGACAAGGACTCCATTCGCATCGCTCTCAGCCGCGTCCCGCACCCCACGCTCGGCACCGATCTGGTCACAGCCGGTGCGGTCTCAAAGGTCGCGTATTGCGACGGGTACGCATCGGTTCGGCTAGCAGGCGGCGGACTGCACGACGACCACAAGCGCGGCCTTTCGCAGCAGGCCAGCGCTGCAGTAAGACTCCACGCCCATCAGGCAAGTGTTCCCTTGGCCGATGTTCACATCGAGATTACCGACGACGCGCCAGAGCTCAAGCATCCACTCCCGACTTCGGTGGCGACTCAGAAGGGCAACGGTGCGCCCAGCGCAGCGGGTGCTCCGGCGAAGTCCACACCACCGCCGAATCCCCTACCGGATGTTCGACACGTCATCGCGGTAGGTGCGGGAAAGGGCGGTGTGGGAAAGTCCACACTTGCCGTCAATCTCGCCGTAGGCTTGGCTCGCAAGGGGCACGCCGTAGGGCTCATGGACGGGGATATCTACGGTCCATCCTTGCCGACGATGCTCGGGCTGGGTGCGATGGAAACCGTGGTTCGCGGCAAGACGCTCGAACCCTTCTTCGTTCACGGCATCAAGGCCATGACGATCGGCAAACTGGTCGAGGCCGATCGCCCGCTCATCTGGCGCGGTCCCATGGCGCACGGCGCTTTCAAGCAACTCGTAGAGCAGACCAACTGTGGCGAGCTGGATTACCTCATCATCGACCTTCCGCCCGGGACCGGCGACGTGGCGCTGACGATGGCCCAACTGCTGAGATTGTCGGGCGCGATCGTGGCGTGCACGCCGCAGCGTGTCGCCCAGGACGACGCGGTGCGAGCGGTGCGAATGTTCCAGCAACTGGGCATCGAAGTGCTCGGCATCGTCGAGAACATGAGTTTCTTTGTGGGTGACGACGGTCGCGAGTACGACCTCTTCGGTCGCGGCGGGGCGCAGAACATGGCCCAACGCTTGGGCACGCCCTTTCTGGGGGCGATTCCCATCAACATGGCGCTGCGGGTGCGGTCAGATTCGGGCGAACCGGTCGAAAACTTCACCGACCGCTCAGAGCGGAATCTTCCACTTGCCGAGTCGCTCGAACGCTTGGTGACGAACCTGGAGGGGCAGATCGCGCTCGCCGCACTCAGAACAGGCCATACGGCACCCACGCTGACGATCAGTTAGCCCCACCCAAGATCAGGGATTGGCACGCCCGGCCCTGATTCCCGGCCAAACCCCGGATTTGGCGCAACGATCGTTCAACACACGCAGAGATTGACGATCTTTCGGGTATGCTGCCGTTGGGGAACCACCAAGACGTGGACACGCGCCCGTGCAGATGCTCACTTTAGATATGGCCGATCAACAACTCGCCGAAGTTCGCCAGACTGGCGACCGACTGCGGGGCGCGGTTCGGGCGCTCGTTGACGCGTTGCCGCCGGGAGCCCGCAACATCTCGGGGCTCTCGCGATACTTGCTACTGCACAAGGCCACTTGTCAGCGGCTGATCGAGGGACTCGAGCACGTTCACGATTCGATCGAGTCGTTCGCAAGATTGCCGGGATTGCGCGGGCTGACGACCTTTGTAGAAGCCGCAGAACTCCGGCAGGTCGATCCCGTGTGCGTGGCGGCCGTGCGGTCGGCGATTCGAGAGTACGAGCGGATGCTCGCAACCCACGGCAAGACGCAGTCGGGACTGATCAAACTGATCGACTCGCTGCGCGCTGCCGAGCCTTCGGAATCTGATACCCAGTTCCGCGCAAGCTCAGCCAGCCCTGTTGTGGTCGTGCGTCGCACGCAACGTGATCGCGCCCAAGACCGACGCAAGGCGCTCTTTGAGGCAGCGAGATCGCTGACCGGCGAAGAGGTTGGGGTCAAAGCGATCGTCGCCGTCATTCAGCCGGGCAAGATAAATGCTGGTGCGCTCAACTCCGCGTTTGCCGTGGTGCTTCAGGCAGCGCGTCGTCACCCGTTCTCTCGGCCCATTGTGCCCTTCATTCTCGGCGGCTGGTGGGCCAAGCACGCCGATTCGGCCGGTCTTCGCCCGCCGGGAGTGGCGAAAGAAGTCCCGGCCCACGAGCTGATCGAAGCCTTCAGCACAACAGGGCTCAAGCCGGTGCGATTGGAGGGTGCGGACGCACGAACGATTCTCGTGGCGGATCTGACTTCATCCGCGCGTTCACCCCAAGATCCGCGTGATCCGGCGGCCCTAGGTCCAGAAGACATCGCGATGCTCTTTCGCACCTCAACCGCGCCCAACCCGACGGTCGACCCGGAACACCGACTCAGCGTTGCGGCTCGCATCACCAATCCTTGCCGGGCGCTAGTGATCGACGTGTTGATCCACCGATCGATCAACGTGACCTTGCCCGATCGAGCCGATGCGTATTCCCTTGCTGCGCCGCCCGGCGATTCGCCGCGAGGTGACCCGGAACACTGCTGGCACGAGCGATTCCCCGATTCCATGCAAGTGAGTCGGATCCGCGAAGGCGTCCATCAGCCTGAGCCGCTTTACGCACGCCAACAGCAACTCATCGAGCACATGATCGCTCGCGAGGCCATCGAACAGACCGACTTTGTACACCTGCGGGCGCAAACGGCCTACCCGATGTGGCAGAGCGAGTATCGCCTGGACTTTCGGCCCAATGCACCATCGCAGATGGTTAGTTAGACAGCACTGCTGGGCTCGCGACGGAGGCGATTCCACCGCCTGAGCCACGCCGGTACTTCGCCCCCGCTCGGCGCTCACAGCGTTGGCTACGCTGCGCTCCAGACAGCGATTGCGCCGAACTTGGTGTACCCGGAACGTCCTGGGTGCTCGGCACGTGCTCAGCAAGCAACCGCATCCGCCCTGACAGGAGAGCGATCGTGGCGAAGAAAGCGAAGAAGTCGTCGGCCAAAGGCCCTAAACCCAAGCCCGCTCAGTTCAAGTCCTCCAAATCTAAATCGACTGCAAAGCGATCCGCCGCGACAAAGTCCGGGTCCAAGCGGCCAGTTGGCAAAGCAAGCAAACCCGCGGCCAAGTCCAAAGGAAGCGTCAAGTCAGCCATAGGCAAAGCATCGCTCGGCAAGCCGCCCAAGCCCAGGCCAGTCGCATCGAAGACCAAAGCGTCCAAGCCTCACGCCCGAAAGAGCCCATACCCCGTCAACACCGGGTCGGGCTCAACAGCACAAGAGGTCGGCGAATCACTCGTCGAGATGTTCAATCGCGGCGAGTTCAAGCAGATCGAAGAACGCTGGTGGTCGCCAGCAATCGAGTCGATCGAAGGCACCGGAATGGCGTGGGCGGGGCGCCAGCAGGTCGACGCCAAGAACGCGTGGTGGAGTTCGCAGAACGAGATTCTGGGTGCCTCGGCAGAGGGGCCCTTCGTCGGTGCAACTGGCTTTGCGGTGAAGTTCCGCATGGAGGTCGCCGAGCGAACCTCGGGCAATCGCACGCAAATGGCCGAGGTGGGCGTTTACACCGTTCGAGACGGCAAGATCGTCCGAGAAGAATTCATGTACGAAGTTCCGAAATCGGTGTGATTGATGCAAACGCATTTACACCAGTGATTTATGACAGCTGACCCGACTCGCTGGAACCGCCTGGCGGGACTCTCCGAATCCCTTGGCACACCCCCCCTGCCCCAGAGCGGGCCTCGACAACCCCCCCTTTGCAAAGCACCCCCAATTG
>JBGSRG010000058.1:0-1646 GCA_041737685.1 Phycisphaerales bacterium
GGTTTTTGCCGATCATTCGATTCGATCCGCAAGACGACGCGGCGGACATCGCACAGAGATTGCGACAGCGCTTGCTCGAGAGCACAGGGTGGAAGAGTGTGCCTGGGTCTTGAGCGATGAACTGAAGTCGCAGCGCGGCAATGCACTGAACATCGCTCAGGCCAGAGCGACGTGGCCGGAGCACCAGTGCCCGCGCCGCCGCAGCGGCACAAAATGCCCAGGAGAGGACTTGAACCTCCATGCCCTTACGGGCGCTACCACCTCAAGGTAGTGCGTCTGCCAATTTCGCCACCTGGGCAGGTGGCCGGTCGGGCGGCGGTGAGGCCGCGGACCGGCGGGGTGAACAATACAACCGCTCCGCCCGTGGGTCGAGGGCCGCGTGCAGGTTTGCCCCCGAATCCGCGCATTGGCTGGGTATGGTCGCCAGCTTCGAGCCCAACGACCGAGAACGGCCGAGCGCCAGCCCCTATCGTGGCGTGTGCCGATCCATCATTCCGACCCAAACTCGTCCGCGATGCACCCTGTGAACATGAACGCAACGACGATCTCGGCCATTCTCGCCGCCGCCCGTTCCGCCGCGGACCAGTCCGAGGTGTTCACGGGCGTGCGGCTCGACGGCCAAACGCTGGTGTGTGGCGCCAAGAACAGCGGAGCCCCGGCGGAATACCGAATGTGGATCGAAGAAGACCGCCCGTGGGTCGCGTTGGTCACGGCCGATCGCTGGTTGAGCGGTTCGATCGAACTCAACCTGATTCACACCGGCGACAAGATGGAAGAGTTGCTGGAAGAAGAACTCGCCGAGCAGGGCTGCGACCATCGTGTGGGCAAGATCGAGCACTTTCGCTCGAACCCTCCCGAAAAACTCTACACCTTTCGTGTGCCGGTGCCGATCCGGCCCAACGACGAGGCGGGGACCGCCCAGAACGTCTGCGCCTATCTGTTGGCGATCGAGGCGTGCTTTCGCGAACTGGGAGATATGAGCGCCGGCAAGGCGGATGACTGAACATCCTGCTGGTTCGGCCGGCTGGTTCGGCGTGCTCTCAGCCCCCAGTTCTGGCGGATGCTTGGTCCACGGAAGACGCCGGGTGCGTTCATCGGTCGAGCAGTTCAAGCAAGCGGCCGGGCCATAGACAGGAGAGAGGCCATTCTCTCTGAGCGGCGGCGTGCGGCGATCATCCGGCACGTTCGGTTCCTACACTGGACCCCGGCGACGGCTCTGCGTCATTTCGGGCTCGGCTTTGTGCTTTCGTCGCAGCCGCGGCGATCCGGGGTTCAAGCGGTGGTGGAGGCGGTGTCCGGAGGGGCGGAGGACGGAGATTGTTGCGATGCGCATTCTGATGCTCGGCTGGGAGTTCCCGCCGTTCATCGCGGGTGGTCTGGGCACGGCCTGCTATGGCTTGACCAAGGCGCTTGATCGCCTGGGCCATGAGGTGGTCTTTGTGCTGCCCAAGCCGGTCGATCGCACGCTGGCATCGCACATTCGGCTCTTGAGTCCGGCGCCAGCACTCCAGAAAGACGGTCGCGCTGCGGGCCGGGTCGAGTCCTATGGCATTGGCTCAAAGACGAGCGATCGGCCGGGACAGACGTTTGCCAATCAGGGATTGCCCGACGAGAACGCGCCCCACGCCGGCGGCGGCAATGGCGGC
>JBGSRG010000098.1:0-2308 GCA_041737685.1 Phycisphaerales bacterium
GCAGCGCACTGGTCTTGAGTGCGGATCACGCACGCTGCGATTGTGCCAGCATTGGCCGGCAGGCAGCACGCGCCGCTGGGTGGTGGGGCAGCGCACAGAATTGCAGAGCAGGGCGTGCCAGCACCCTGCCACGAGCCGCCATCGGCGAGGCAGTTGGCCTCAGTGCGAATCTCGCAGAACGTTCCGTTGGGCGTCGTCACACAGCACGCGCCGGCAACAGTCTGCGGGCAAGAGGTCGCTGAGCATACGGAGTTCGGGCCGCGCCACTGGCCGTTCGAGGCAGCGCACTGGTCTTGAGTGCGGATCACGCACGCTGCGATTGTGCCAGCATTGGCCGGCAGGCAGCACGCGCCGCTGGGTGGTGGGGCAGCGCACAGAATTGCAGAACAGGGCGTGCCAGCCCCCTGCCAAGAACCGCCGTCGCCGATGCAACTGGACTGGGTGCGGACGGTGCAGACGGTTGCGCCCGCGTCGTTGACGCGGCAACACGCACCGGTGGGGGCGGTGTTGGCGCAGATCGTGCTGGAGCAGACCGAGTTCACGCCGCGCCACGTTCCGCCCTGAGCGTTGCATTGGGCTTCGGTGCGGGTTTCGCAAACGACCACGCCGTTGGGCGTCGTCAGACAACACGCGCCAACGCTTTGGGCGTGCGCTGGCGCAGCGCTCGCGAACACCGATACACCCAGCGCCAGCGCGGTACACAACAGCGCACGCAGATGCGTTCCGATCCTCTTCACGTTCATGTTGCTCTCCGGTCTTCTTCGTTGTGGTGCGGCAAGCGATCACTCGGCGAGTGCTTCGCCCGACGAACCGGTCTCTGCCCCGCCCCATGGGGCTTGCGCGATGGCCGAACGCGCAGTTTCGTCCAATATTGCCAAACTCGGTCAGAATTCCCGACCTGCTCTCGGAAATCTGCCACGGGTCCGGAGGGAAGCAAGCCCCGACGCCAGTTTTCAGATGCTCTGCTGGCGATTGGGGCATGCTGCCGACGAATCGACGGCGCGAGTTGGTTGGCCGGGGTGGGCCGGGCCGGAGTGCGGTGGTGAATGAAGCAGCGAACTTCGGGTGGCAGAGCAATGGCTCGGTAGGCAAAACGGTTGTGCCCCGCCTGAAACCACCCATTCAGGCGGTGTCTAGTTTCCACCGTGACATGAACGTCTCCCGACCCTCTGTACTTCACTTGCAGACGAAGCTACTGGTTTGGTAGGCTGCGGCGATGAGTCAAGAGAGCATGAGCGACGGCAACCAGCAACCCGATTCCATTCCGATCGGCGACCACCCCACGCAGCCGATGCCTCAGATGGCATTAGGAAGCACCGCCTTCGCCAGCAGTGCGACGCAGGTCGGCTTTGACAAGCCTTGCTTCGGCTGCGGCTACAACCTTCGTGGTCTGAACATCGAGGGCAAGTGTCCTGAATGCGGCGTCGCGATCGAGAAGTCGATGCAGGGCTTTCTGCTGCGCTTTGCGAGCGCAGAGTATCTCAGCAAGATTCACAGCGGCGTGTTTCTGATCCTCGCCGGCATCATCGCCCAGATTCTGCTGGGCGTGACTGCCGCCTTCGTGGGGATCGCTTTTTCGGCCGCCGGCACGGGCGGAATCGGCGGCATGCAGATTCTGATGAACTTCATCGGGCTGGCGATCACGGTCGTACTGATCTTGGGATATTGGCGGTTCACCGAACCCGATCCCGGCTTCACAGGCCTCGAACAGCCGCAGTCGGCGAGACAAGTCGCACGAATCGCCGTGATCGCCTCGGCGGTGGTGGCGGCCTTGCAGTTTGTGCTGGCGTTCTTTTTGAGCGCGGGTCCGGGCGGGGCGGGTACCGCTACCGGCGTTGGTCTGGTGTCTTTGCTGGTGGGACTGGCTGGCCTTGTTGCGTGGGCGGTTCAGTTCTTTGCCATCATGCTCTACCTGCGCTGGCTGGCATCTCGCGTGCCGGACGAGAAGATTGTCAAACGAACCAAGACGTACATGTGGCTCTTGCCGGTGCTGGCGACCGTGGGAGCCATCCTGCTGCTTCTGGGCCCGCTCGTTGCTCTGGTGCTGTACTGGAACTTGCTGGACCGGTTCCGCAAGCACCTTAAGGCGATTCGCGCTGGCGAGATGCGAGCGGCGGTGTGAGCGTGGCGGGTGAGCGTGGCGGGTGAGCGTGGCGGCCAGAAAGTGTGACCAGCGGAGGGCAGCCCGACGCCCTGCGGAGTTCATCTCACACTGAGCAACTGGGCATTTGTTGCGCCAGACTGCTGCATCAACGGTCCACCATAAAGATCATCGGATCGCCGGTTCGCGCTCGCCGCGAGGCCGATC
>JBGSRG010000473.1:0-4741 GCA_041737685.1 Phycisphaerales bacterium
CGTGCTGCTCTGGGAGAAGGTCAGCGGCCAGTGGCGGTTTCATGAATTGTCGGTTCGGGCGCATCTGGACGACGAGTGGCTGAAGGGGGCGAAACAGCTGGGTGTGGACATCGATCGATTCCTGATCGAGGTCATCCAAGATGACATGGGCAAGTTGCTGGGGGACGAAATCTGGAAGCCGATGCCCAAGCGCTGACCGCGCTGGTTGCGGATCGGCGAGAGGGTGCCAACGATCGCGGGTAGAGTTTGGCCCGCTGATGCAGGTGCGGGCGCAAGGCGGTGTTACACGGGGCGTTTACCGAGTCGCGAAGTGGCTTTGGGGGTCATCGCTCTGATTCGCCGCGGATCGGGGTTCGGGGGTCGGCTTGGGTTGAGGTCGCCGCTACCCTGCAATACACGCGAGCCAGACACTCGGCGCGTGTTTCAGGAGGTTCAATGTCCGCACTGCCCGTTCCAGCCCCTGCCACGGCCGACGTCGGTCTTGTTGGTCTTGCCGTCATGGGTGCCAATCTCTCGCTGAACATGGCCGATCACGGCTTCAAGGTCGCGGTGTACAACCGGACCACCTCGGTGACCGAGGCGTTTATCAAAGAGAACCCGGCGAACGTGATCGGGCCGGGCGGCGCGCTGGTTCCGGCGGCGGAACTGAATGACTTTGTGCGGAGCATCAAGCGACCGCGCCGGATCGTGATTCTGGTCAAGGCTGGGAAGGGGACGGACGCGGTGATCGATTCGCTTGTCCCTCACCTGGAACAGGGGGATCTGATCGTTGATGGCGGCAACGCCGAGTGGGCCGACACGGTTCGACGCGAGAAGGACCTGGCGGGGAAGGGCCTCTTGTTCATTGGTTCGGGGGTCAGCGGGGGTGAGGAGGGCGCAAGGTTTGGTCCGTCGTTGATGCCTGGCGGCAAGCGTGACTCGTGGAAGTTGCTTGAGCCGGTGTGGAAGGCGATCGCCGCGAAGGTTGATGCCAAGACGGGCAAGCCGATCTTGACGGCGTCGCGTGGCAGGCCGGTGCCGGTGGACGCGGGTGTGGCGTGTACCACATATATCGGGCCGGGGGGTGCGGGGCACTATGTGAAGATGGTTCACAACGGCATCGAATATGGCGACATGCAACTGATCTGTGAGGCCTACCACTTCATGCGCGACGTGCTGGGCATGAAAAATGCGGAGATGGCGGCGACCTTTGCCGAGTGGAACGCGGGCGAACTCGACAGTTTCCTGATCGAGATCACGGCGGACATTCTGCGTCAGAAGGACCCGGCAACGGGCGGCGACTTTGTGGATGTGGTGCTGGACGCCGCGGGCCAGAAGGGCACGGGCAAGTGGACGATCAACAGCGCGCTGGACCTTGGTGTGCCGGTGCAGACGATGGCCGAGGCGGTGTTTGCACGCACGATGAGTTCGATGAAGGCCGAGCGCGTGGCTTCGTCGAAAGTCATCAAACCGCCGGTGCGGCACCATCACGATCAGGGCCACCCGCCGCAGAAGGATTGGATCGGGTGTGTGCGAGAGGCGCTGTACTGCTCGAAGATTTGCTCGTATGCGCAGGGCTTTGCGCTGATGCAGGGCGCGGCGAAGGCCAACGAGTGGGATCTGAACCTGGGCGAGATTGCGATGATCTTTCGGGGCGGTTGCATCATCCGTGCCCGCTTCTTGCAGAAGATCTTTGAGGCTTATCAGCGAGAGGCCGCGCTGCCCAACCTGATGATCGATCCTTACTTCAATGGTGTGATCGAGAAGTATCAGGCAAACTGGCGGGCCGTGGTCGCACGGGCGGCGGTTGAGGGTGTTCCCGTGCCAGCGTTTGGCTCGGCGCTGAGTTACTTGGATTCGTACCGGACCGAGCGACTGCCGGCGAACCTGTTGCAGGCTCAGCGTGACTATTTTGGCAGTCACACCTACGAGCGGACCGATCGACCCAGAGGGGAGTTCTTCCACCTCGACTGGACGGCCGAAGGGCGTCCGCAGCGAGAGGCCTGAGCCCGCTTGGCGGTGTGTGTCTTTGAGTTCGTGACGTAGCGAGTTTGCTCGAAACGCAATCATCAAGTCATGTCGGCCTTTGCGAACAGCAATCCCAAGCTTCGGCAACTCTCGACCGCGGTGCGGTTGATGGAACCGTGCGCGCAGTGGGATTCGGAATTGGACCAGACGTCGGCTCTGCGAACCGAGCGGCTGTGCATCCGGCCGCTGTTTGAGAGTGACCGCGAAGAGTTTGTGCGGGTGGTTCGGCTGAGCCGCGAGCACCTCGCGGTTTCGATGCCGCTGCACATCCCGGGCGAGGACGACCGTTCGCTGTTTGCCCGTCAGTTGCGGCAGCGCGAGGCGGGAGACGCGACACGCCGAGATTGGCGGCGCGTGTTCTTTGATGGGAGCGGGCGACTGGTCGGGGGGATCAACTTCAACGACATTCGATGTGGGCTGGAGAATCGCAGTGAACTGACGGTCTGGGTCGGTGCGGATCAGGCCGGGCGTGGATATGCGCTCGAAGCGCTGGGCGCGGCGATCAGCGTGGCCTTTGCGCCAGCGCCGTTGTGGTCGAGCGGCCGTAGACAGATTGAGCGTCCGCATGTGGCCCCGCAACGGGGTGGGCCGAAGATGGGGTTGGGCCTGGACCGGTTGTCTGCCTTGGTGGCTTGTGGGAACGAGCCGTGCCTGCGGCTGATTCGACGGCTGGGTTTCAATCCCATCCGCGAGGCCGATCCGATTCAGATCACGATCGGAGACCGGCGCGTTGAGCATCTGGAATGGCGACTGTGGGCAAGAGTTGCCGTCATGGAGGCGAAGCCGATCCATGCGTACCCGGCTCGGGTGGGCGAGTCGATCCGGGCGATTGAGGCGGTGGAGCGGTCCGCCGAGCACCGCCGGTTCTAAGCGGGGCCGCGATGGGTGAGCCATCCGGCTGAGCGTTGTCGGTCAGAGCGTTGTGGGTTTGGAAGCGACCCGTGACCGCGGCCTCCATACCCTCCACGCCAATGTCGGTATCAGCAACACAAAGTTTGGCGCTCGCGGTCGGCGTCGGTGCCGCGGTCAGTTTGCTTTCGTCGCGGCTGCGCTTCCCGGCGGTGCTGCCGCTGTTGGCGGCGGGGGTTTTGCTCGGGCCCAGTGTGCTGGGTCTGATCGAGACGAGCCAACTGGGTGGGGGCTTGCCGGCGATGGTCGCGGTGTGCATCGGCCTGCTGGTCTTTGAGGGTGGATTGCACCTTGACCGGACAGCGCTTGGGCGAAGTCCGCGGGCCGTTCGTGGGCTGGCGACGGTGGGAGTGTGTGTGACGTGGGCGGGTGCCGCGGCGGCATCGCACTATGTTGCGGGGATTGCGTGGCCTGTGGCGGTGGTGTTGGGTGCGGTCTTTATCGTGACCGGCCCGACGGTGATCCAGCCGATTCTGCGGCGCGTGCGGCTGACGCCGCGGCTGCACAGCGCGCTGAGCGCTGAGGCGATTCTGAACGATCCGATCGGCGTCATCGCGACTGTCACGTCGCTTGAGATCATGGTGGTCTATCTGATGCGAGCGGTGGACTCGGGCGTGGGCGAGCCGTGGTGGGCCATTGTCTGGCGGTTCTTGCTCCCGATCGTGGGCGGGCTGGGTGTTGGAGTGGCGTCGGGTTTTGTCTCTTGGGCCATCATCCGCTTTGCGGTGGGGCGGGGAAAGTCGCTGCCCTCAGCGCAGATTCACTTGTTCGCGCTCGCGGCGTGCATGGTGGCCTTTGGTGCTGGCGAAGCGATCGCGCACGAGGGCGGGCTGGTGGCGGCGATCGTTTGCTCGATCGTGCTGGCCAACACACGGTTTCCGGGTACGCGAAGCCTGCACGAGTTTAAGGAGACGCTGGCCACCATCTTTGTGGGCATGTTGTTCGTGCTGCTGGCCTCGGGCTTTGACATCGCCCGTCTGGCATCTGTGAGCGGGCGAGATTGGGCGTTTGTCGCTGCGTTGCTGCTGCTGATTCGGCCGGCGTGCGTGTTTCTTTCGGCCTGGGGCTCAGCGCTCTCGACCCGTGAGAAGTTGTACGCCTGCTTCATGCAGCCGCGTGGCATTGTGGCGGTGTCGGTCGCGGTGATCGTGGCCAGAGCGTTTACTGATCTGGCCGCCAACCCGGACTCGGGATTGGCCGACGCAGCGGGACTGGCGATCGATGCCGACCGCGTCGAGGTGTTGACGTTTATGGTTGTGGGCATCTCGGTGCTCATCGCCGGAACATTCGCATCGCCCGTTGCACGCTGGATGGGTGTGGCGGCGGGCACGCCCAGCGGCGTGCTCATCATCGGTGCGCACCGATTGGGGCGCGAACTTGGTGAGTCGCTTGGCCGGGCGGGTGTGCCCGTGAAACTGGTTGATAGCAACGCCGAGCGCCTGTCGCTTGCTGATCGGGCGATGGTGAAGACGCTAGTGGCCGACGCAACCGAAGCGGCGGAACTCGATGAGGACGTGTCGCCGAGTGAGTATGGATGGTGCTTTGTGTGGACCGGCAACGCGGTTGTAGACCGGATCGCCGCGAGGTGGGCGGCGGAGCGGTTTGGGTCCGGGTGTGTGCGCACGTGGGCGCCACCCAAGGCGGACTCGGCGGGTTCTGACTCGGCGAGTTCGCTCTATGCCCGTCCGATCCCCGGCTCGGGTGGTCGCCGCGGCTTGCTCCGCACGGTGCGCGATCTTGACGAAGAGCGAGCCTCGGTGCAACTGATTGAGTTCAAGCCGCCGGAGCAGGCCGAGCGGGAAGGTGAGCGAGGAAGCAGCGAAGG
>JBGSRG010000150.1:0-21271 GCA_041737685.1 Phycisphaerales bacterium
GCAAAGTCGGACCAGACCAACGGCGCTGCTTTGGAAGGCTCGGCGGCCCGCTTGGACGAACACGCGGTCATCGCGAGCAGGGCGATGGTGCCCGAGGCGCACATGGCGAGCGCGGTGGTGGAAGTGAGTCTTCGCCAACAAGTTTTCAGCACCAGAACCTGCTCGGGTGAGGGCGCACGGACCTGCAAGAACGATGATCGCATCCGCCACTCCGATTCGCTTGGTACACGGGACACAGGCTCAGCATACCCGTTCGGGCGAACGGTTGCAGAACACGTTCGGCTATAATCGCCTCGTGGCCTGTTCTGGCTTCTCGGGAGGATGGTTCCGATACCGCTGCTTGGGCGGGTGAGAGTGCGACCTTGGGCTGCCGGGTCAGGAAGACGAATGGCCCGATGTTCGGGCAGGATGGACGGTAGCGATTTGCGGCCAATGCTTATCAGAGCGGATCGACCGACGGTCAAGCAGCGACGATCAAACAGTGAGGCTTAGCATGAACTATGGTGATTCGAACAACCCGTCTGCTTCTGGCCCACCTGCTTCTGGGTTGATTGTTGACAGTGACTGGAAAGCGCAGGCACAGGCCGAGCGTGAGCGATTGGCGGCGGCGGAGAAGGCGAAGCCCAAGCCAGTGGCGGCGAAGGCGGGCTCGGGCCAAGCGAGTGGACAGGCATTAGGTCAGGGGGCTGGGCAAGGCGCGGATGATGGCGCCGAGCAGTTGCCCGAGGCAAACTTCAAGGCATTGATCGGTACGCTGATTACTAATGCGCTCATGTACTTGGGGGCTTTCCCTGATCCACAGACCGGGCGGGCGATGGTGGCACCTGAGTACGCAAAGTTTCACATTGACTTGTTGGCGGTTTTGCAGGAAAAGACCAAGGGCAACCTGAGCGGGGAGGAGCAGCAAGACCTGGACCAATCGGTGCAGGAGTTGCGGGCCCAGTTCGTTGAGGTGATGCGAGCGGTGACGACGATGGCGATGAAATCGGAGGCGCAGCGTCAGGCGGGCGGTGCTGGCGGCTTTGGGGCTGCTCCGGGCGCGGATGCCGGGTTAGACGTGGCGAAGATGGGGGCGCAACTGCGCGGGCAGGTGTGAGGCCGAAAGGCGGATGATTCGGGCGGGGTGATGTGGGCGTGTGGTTCGTGCGTATCAGCGTGGAGGCAGCCGTCGAACATGTCCAAGCCGACCGGATCGTGGTTTGAGCGCAATCACTTCTTGCTTCGGCGCTTGCACTCGCTGAGTGGCATTCTGCCCATCGGCGTGTTCTTGATCGCGCACCTTGTGACAAACTCGTCGATCGTGTGGGGCGGGTTTGCGCTTCGCGGCGAAGGTGGCGAACTTTCGATGCGAGAGGGCGGTGCGTACTACTTTGCCAAGGAAGTGTCGTGGATCAACGAGCAGGTTCCGCACCTGCTGTTGATCGAGGTCACGCTGTGGGCGTCGATCGCGTTCCACTCGATTCTGGGCCTGTTTTATGCGTTGAGCGGGAAGTCAAACGTCTCTCGCTACAGTTACCAGGACAACTGGCGGTACACGTTGCAGCGTGTGAGCGGCTATGTGGGCATCGTGTTTATCTTCTATC
This sequence comes from Phycisphaerales bacterium, assembly GCA_041737685.1. Classification (GTDB taxonomy): domain Bacteria; phylum Planctomycetota; class Phycisphaerae; order Phycisphaerales; family UBA1924; genus JAHBK01. Next base: position 1,584 of record JBGSRG010000150.1, read on the forward strand.
ACGTGGCCACGCTGCGATGGGGTTGGAGCTTTCTTGTACCGGGCGGTGCGCAATGGAGCCATCAGGCATCGGCGAGCACGCTGGCCGCAGCCCTGCGGGGCGGCACCGAAGGCATGCAGTACACGGGCTTGATCGTCTCGGCGTTTTACATGCTGGGCGTGACGATGCTGGTGTTTCACTTTGCCAACGGGCTGTGGACGGCGGCGATTACGTGGGGCATTACGATTTCCACCGCGTCGCAGAAGCGATGGGGACGCGTGTGCGCCGCGATCGGTGCGGCGATGATGGTGATGGCGTGGAGCTCGGTGATTGGCTTCGCAACGCTGGATGACCAGACCGCACGCGAGCAGGAGCGGCACCTGTTGGGGCTTCCATCAGAGGTACCGGCAGGGGGGATGACGGGCGGTAGGGTTGCGACGCCTGGATGACCTTGTGCGGTGGTGCTGGCTCCCGCTAAGCCACCAACCACGTTGATGGCTTGGCCACGAATCTCGCTTCTGTTGAACATCGAACTCAAGATTGCTGAGAAGCACACTCGGAAGGACGACATGACCCAGCAGCGCGTGATCGTGGTTGGAGGTGGTTTGGCTGGCTTGGCCGCGACGATCCGTCTGGCCGAGTCGGGCGTCGGTGTCGATCTGTTCAGCATGGTGCCGGTGAAACGCTCGCACAGCGTGTGTGCTCAGGGCGGCATCAACGCCTGCAACGAGGTGGCCCGGCAGCAGGGATACAGCGAGTACGAGCACTTTGACGAGACGATCTATGGCGGCGACTTTTTGGCTGATCAGCCGCCGGTGCTCGAGATGGCCAACTTTGCGCCGAAGGTGATCGATCTGCTGGACCGGATGGGCGTGCCGTTCAACCGGACGAACGAAGGCTTTCGCGATCTTCGGCTCTTTGGCGGATCGTTGTTCAAGCGGACACACTTCGCGGGGGCAACGACGGGGCAGCAACTCATCTACGCGCTGGACGAGCAGACTCGGCGATGGGACGCCGAAGGCATGGTGACCAAGTACGAGTTCTGGGAGTTTTTGTGGCCCGTTATCGAGGACGGGCGAGCGGTGGGCATCGTTGCGCAGGACATGCGCACGATGCAGATTCGATCATTCCGAGCCGATGCGGTGGTGATGGCTACGGGTGGATGCGGGCTGGTGTACGGCAAGAGCACGAACTCGGTTATCTGCACGGGTGCCGCGGCGGCGAGGTGCTTTCAGGCCGGCGCGTGGTATGGCAATCCGGAAATGATCCAGGTTCACCCGACGGCGATTCCTGGGGCGGACAAGCTGCGATTGATGTCGGAATCGGCGCGCGGAGAGGGCGGGCGCGTGTGGGTGCCGCGCGCCAAGGGCGACCGGCGGCGGCCGGGCGAGATTCCTGAGGCGGAGCGGTATTACTTGCTCGAAGAGCGGTATCCGAAGTATGGCAACATCGTGCCGCGAGACATCGCGACTCGCGAGATTTTTCAGCTCTGCGTTGAAGAGGGCAGGGGTGTTGACGGCGAGAACCAGGTGTATCTTGACCTGACGCACAAAGACCCGGAGTATCTGACGCGCAAACTGGGCGGCATTCTGGAAATCTACGAGAAGTTCGTGGGTGTCGATCCACGGTTTGAGCCTATGAAGATCTTTCCGGCCGTGCATTACTCGATGGGTGGGCTGTGGACGGGCTACGAGCGCGGCAGTTACATGCCCGCGTCGCCGCAGCCGGGCCACAAGTCGGGGACGAGGGCGCCGATCGGAGCTGAACTGGGCCAGGGCATGCAGCCGGGCCATCCGTCGAACATGCAGACGAACATTCCCGGGCTGTACGCCTTTGGTGAGGTCAACTTCGCGTATCACGGTGCCAACCGGCTTGGCGCGAACGCACTGCTCAGTTGTCTGTTCGACGGTCTGTTCTGCGGCGCGAGCGTGGCCAACTACGTTCGCAACGGCGCGCCATCAAAGGCACCGGCGGAGAATCTGCCACAGGCGGCGTATGACCGCGTTACTCAGGCAGAAGAGGCCAAGCAGCGCAAACTCCTCGACACTGTCGGCGGTAGCACACCAACACCCGAGACCAACCCCTACCAGATTCATCGAGAACTGGGCGTTGAGATGACCGCAGCGTGTACGGTGGTCAAGAGTGGGCCACGGCTGGAGCGGGCGCTTGTGAAAGTTGAAGAACTCAAAGACCGCTATCGGCGGGCCCAACTGGCCGACGCCGCAGCGTGGACGAACCAGTCGTTCAGTTATGCTCGGGCGGTTGGCGACATGCTCGCCATCGCCGAGGCGATCGTTCGCGGCGGCGCAGCACGGCAAGAGAGCCGCGGGGCACACTACCGCACGGACTTTACGCAGCGCGACGATGATCGGTTCATGAAAACCACACTGACCAAGTTTGACCGGGCCTCAGCGAGTGTGAGTGTTGAGTTTGTGCCGGTCGATGCTTCGCTGGTCGAACCTCGCAAACGCGACTACTCGGGCAAGGAGAGTGGCGGGGCCAAGAGCGACGCATCAGGCAATGGTGCTGCGGGCAGGCAGGTCGTGGCGAGCACGAGTGCGGCGTAAACGGCCGCGCGAATCGAAGTCGACGAAACACATGGCCCGCGACGAACAACGAACGATCCCTTGCGAATCTGGAGCATGAGATGAGCACACCGGCCCCCGAATCCTCCGCCCTCGCCGCGGCGACGCCCGGCCGCACCATCCGGTTTCGCATCAAGCGCTGCGACGGGCCGGGCAAGCCCTCATACTGGCAGAACTTCAGCGTTACGCCCGAACGCGGCGGAAACGTGCTGAGTTGCTTGCAGAAGATCGCCGCGAACCCCGTGACGGTCGAGGGCCAGAAGACCACGCCCGTGGTGTGGGATTCGGGTTGTCTTGAGGAAGTGTGCGGTGCGTGCACGATGGTCATCAACGGGCAAGCACGCCAGAGTTGTTCGTGCCTGGTCGATCGCTACGCCCCGAACGATGGCGACGAGATCACGCTGGAACCGATGAGCAAGTTTCCGGTGGTTCGCGACCTGTGGGTCGATCGATCGCGCATGTTTCAGACGCTCAAGCGGGCCAAGGCGTGGGTGCCGATCGATGGAACGTACAACCTTGGACAAGGCCCGCGCGAGAGTCAGGAGCAGCAGGAACGCCGATACGTGCTCTCGACGTGCATGTCGTGCGGCTGCTGCCTTGAGGCGTGCCCGCAGTATCTGCCCGAACCCGACGCAGGGAAGTGGGAGACCTCTTTCGTGGGTGCCAACACCATCGGCCAGGTGCATCTGTTCAACTTGCACGAAACGGGAAAGCAACTGGCAAGCGAACGGCTGGAGATGCTGATGGGCCCCGGCGGCGTGACCGACTGCGGCAACGCGCAGAACTGCGTGAAGGTTTGCCCGAAGCACATTCCGCTGACCGAGTCGATTGCGGCGATGGGTCGAGCGGTGGCGATTCATGCCGTGAAGAGATGGTTTACGAGTAAGTAGGAGGCGGGGAAGGAAGGGGGGGGTACCTGAGTTCTTCGCTCTCCCCGCTGGTTCGAGTGTCTTGGACTAGCGGGTCGCTCAGTCCGAACGCGCTGAGGTTGGCGTTTGCGCCGCAGCCAGGCATCCGGTCTGAGGGGCGAAGCAAGAAACCAAGCTTGCGGAAGTGGCGCGGCCAGAGGTCGGGTTCTGCGGACGGCGTTCCAAGGAACAGGCCCGGCGACACCGCCGCGAACCGCCTCCAGTTCCAAAGGCCCCTGTTGCGGCCGGCGGTTGCAGGTCCTGATCGACCGGAAGGCCGGGCGATGCCATACTAGGCCAAGCCGTCCGAGAAGCCCGGCAACCTGAGCCGGACGCACCGCTGGGACCAGTCGCATCGCGCTGATACATGAAGCCCTTGCCGCACGGAGCGATCAGAACGAAGTTCCCCTGAACCGGGGCCGATCTGGTCCTCATGCCCGACCGCCCGCACAGCACCGAGCGTGATCTATCTCCACCGCCGCCCGCGAGCGTTGGTCCGAGAACTTTGGCGATGCTCTGGTCGTCGGTTGCCGCTGTCACGGCGTTCGCGCTTGGCGTGGAGTGGCTGGCAGCGCCGATCGTCGGCGTGCCCGCTGGGCTTTGGTTAGTGGCTAGCGGGCTGGTGCTGGCTGAGGCCTATGTCAAGTGGTTCGCACCAACGCGAGCGGCTTCACTGTCGTGTGCGCTGCCAACTTGGCGGAACTTCAGACTGCCTTCCATGGCGTTGCCTCGGTTTCGAGGTTCAAGCGGCTTTGCTTGGCCGATTCCCGCCGGGCTTGGACGCGATGAACTTTGCGAGACGCTCTTGTCGGTGTTGCCTGAGGGGCGAGTAAGCGACGCGGTGCGCGGGCGTTCGCGCGACTTTCCGCCGCCCTCGGTTGGGTTGGTTGATCGACTTCGACCCGGCTCGGTCGATGGCGTGCAGACGGTGCGGATCGGTGTTGATCTGAATGAGCGTGAGTTCAGTTTGCTGGTGCCGCAGGACGAAGCGGTGACGTGGCTGACGCCGGGCGTGCGGGTGCGCTGGGTGCGGATCGCCGCGGGTCAGTTCAGCGCTGCCCGTGACGAACTCGCCGGCGGCGGTCGGATCGATGCGCTGGTTCGACGGCAGGTTGGTGGATCGGTGTTTGCATTCTTTCCGGAGCGTGCGGGTAGGCCTGCGGCGTGGTTAGATTGGTTCGCCGAGCTGCCGCTGAGCTATCCCGGCTTGTTTCCGTCACGGTTTGATGCGTCGCAGGTTGAACTTGCGGGATGGAATGCGGCGGATTCCACAGCGACGGGCATCGCTCGCGAACTCATCGTGGTTGGTGCGGTGCTTTCTCGCTCTTCTGGCAGATTGAAGCCGGCGAGATTGATAAAGGACCGCACGCTGGACAATCCCGGCGTGATCGACGGCGCCTCGGATCGTGCGATGCACGCGCTAGCACAGGCCTTTGTGCTGCACGCTCGGCGGCCGTATCCGCGTCCTGCGGCGGAGGAGCCGGGCTTGGTTCGCGCAGCGGCGAGGCTTTTGGGTGTGTGGGCGACAACCCACGAATCGACGTTCACTCCAGTTTCGCGGGAAGCGCTGCTCTCGGCCGCGAGCGAAGGGCTTGAGCATGAGCCGGTGCAGGTGTTGCGATTGGCGGCGGCGCAGTTTGCGGCGGGTCAGGAGCGGCAGGGTGTTCGGTCAATCTTGTGGGCCCGGCGGCGGCTTCGATCGGCGGGCGCGGAGTGCTTGAGCGAGCCGTTGCCGTTCGTGCAGTCAGAGATTGAGTTGGGCCGGGCGGGCGGCTTGTCGTTGGGGCGGATTCTCGCCGGGCTGACGCTGCTGTGGTCAACTCGGGACGAGGAAGACTCCAACTATCTGCGCGACGATGTTGAGGATGATCTTCGGCACTCTGGCTGGTTGCACGGAAGAGCGAACGATCTGGAGTTGATCAAGCGGGTGATGAATGAGTTGGAGCGAGCGCGGAAGAACGACCTAGAAGTGCCGAGGTCAATGGCGGCGTGAGGCTGCCAGCAGAAACATGTTGGCCGGCCGATCACGCCTCGACGTCGAGTTTGGGTCGGTCTGAAGCGGTCGGCTCGGGGTGTTCTGCGGGGGTGTACTCGGGCCGGCCCTCGCGGTCGTCAACGGCCTCTTCCTGGTCGTTGGACTTCAGATTGCGAATCGCATCAACCCCTTGAACAGAGCTGATTTCAACCTCATCGCCGTCGCGCCGGCGACCGTCGATTTTGGTGGCTCGCTTGCGTTCGGCTTCCCTTGCGGCTCGCTCGATGGGCGAGGTGGTGCCGATGGGGTTGATGATGGGGATGCCGAATCCGCTCATAGGTAGAGAATCGACCGAATGAAATGGCGGACTTGAAGCGGGGCCGCGGGTCGGGTTCCGGGGCGTTGTTATCGGCTGGAAGTGCGAGATTCGGTTCGGCAGACGCAGGAACTTCTCCGTCCCTGTTGCGTGCCTTGGCGGTCAGGTGCCAAGCGTGTTGATGCCGCAGTCGACGAAGATCGTCTCGCCCGAGACGCCCGTCGAAAGGTCAGAGACCAAGTAAGCCGCGGTGCCGCCGACCTCCTCGCCCTTCACGTTTCGGCGAAGGGGTGCCCGCAGTTCGACCTGTTCCATGATCTTGTCGGCCCCGCCGACGGCGCTCGATGCGAGCGTGCGCAAGTAGCCGCCGGAGATGATGTTGACACGAATTTTATCCGGGCCGAGTTCCCACGCGAGGTAGCGGGCGGTGCATTCGAGCGCGGCCTTGGCGACGCCCATGACGTTGTAGCCCGGCACGACTTTGTCGCCGCCGTAGTAGGACATGGCCATGATGGCCCCGCCGCCGGAGCGGGCCATCAGCGGCTGAGCGTGCTTGGCCATCGCCGCGAGCGTGTATGCGGAGATGTCGATGGCGCTGAGAAAGGATTGACGCGGGGTATGGACAAACTTGCCGGGCTGAAGCCATTCGCGATCGGCGAAGGCGATGGAGTGGACGAGAAAGTGCATTTGGTCAAAGGCTTGTGCGTATTGGGCAAAGGCGTGCTCGATCTGTTCGTCGCTCGAAGCATCCATGGGCACAAGCCAGGGTTCTTTGACGTCGAGTTCGTTGAGAGCGTTGCGGGTGCGACGCTCGTTCTTCTCGCCAGGCAGATGGGTGAAGGCGCAGCGAGCGCCGTGCTGCAGCAGCGATTGAGCGATGTACCACGCGTAGGACCGGTCGTTGGCGATTCCGACGATGAGACCTGTTTTGCCGTCGAGCAGACCCATGTGGCGACTCCTTGAAGTGCTTGGGAGGGAATATAGAACGCGCAAGGACGTTTTGCCGGAGCGGGTCGGAAATGGGCACAGAGATCGACTCAAGTGCTTGCCGAAGCGTCCGACCCGCGATCTACGATGGTTCGTGACAGACCTGAACCAACTTCCGCTGGGCACGTTGTTTGATCGGTTGTGCGGCGAGCCGAACGATGCCGGATCGGCGCTCGGGCGGTTACTGGCGGCCATGTACGCCGAGGATCTGGGCGGGGAAGGTGCCGCGGGCTGGGACGTGGCGAGCGAAGCAACAATTGGCGAACGACAGTCTGGCGTGGCCAGAATGGTGGCGAGAGAACCGATGGTGCTGGCGGGGCTGGCGTGCGTTCCGGCTCTGGTTGGCTTGTTTGCGCCGAGCGTCGTGGCGAGGGTTCATGCAACGGATGGCGAGCGTGCGGCGGCGGGGGCGGCTGTTTGCGAGCTTTGTGGTCCGCTGCGCAAGATTCTGGCGCTGGAACGGAGCCTGCTGAATCTGGTGGCTCGATTGTCGGGCGTTGCGAGCATGGCGGCGAAATTTGTGGCGGCGGTGGAAGGGACGAACGCGTCGATCTACGACACTCGCAAGACAACGCCAGGATTGCGGGCGCTTGAGAAGTACGCGGTGCGCTGCGGTGGGGCGAAGTGCCATCGCGTTGGTCTGTACGACGCGATGCTGATCAAAGACAACCACCTTGTAGGTGTTTCGCCGATGCTTCTGCCGCGATTTGTTGCGGACGCGGTGGCGAGAGCGAGAGACTTAGCCTCTAAACGCGGCCAGGCGCTTACCTTCGCGGAGTTAGAAGTGGACACGTTGGAGCAGTTCCAATCGGTGCTGGATGCGGGCGGGTGCGGTTTGGACGTTGTGCTGCTCGACAACATGAGCACAGCTCAACTCGCGCAGGCGGTTGCGTTGCGAGACCGTTCGGGTGTGCGGATTGAGTTGGAGGCGTCGGGCGGTGTGCGGCTGCAGACGGCGCGTGCGATCGCACAAACTGGGGTGGAGCGCATTTCTGCGGGTGCGATCACGCACCAAGCGGTGAGCGTGGATCTGGGCTTGGATATCGATTGATGGCGCTGGCGAACCTCGCGAACGCTCAGAGCGCTGACGCGATCTGCTTGGCCAACTCGGCACCGTTGGCGTGATCGAACGTCTGTGGCTTCCAATCGATCCCCAGCCCGCTGCCGTCGGGAAACTTGGGGATGATGTGGAAGTGGACGTGCATCACGGCCTGGTGTGCTTCTGCGCCGTTGTTCTGCAGCACGTTGTAGGCTGTGGCACCGGTCACGTTGAGCATGGCGCGAGCGATTCGGGGAAGAACGCGACCGATGGCCGCGGCCGACTCATCGGAGAGTTCGTGCAGGTGGGCCTTCGCTTCCTTTGGAACAACCAGCGTGTGGCCCCGGCTCAGGGGTCCGACGTCGAGGAAGGCAAAGACGTACTCGTCTTCGTAGACGCGGTGGCAGGGAATCTCGCCTTGGATGATTTTGGAAAAAATGGTGGCCATGTGCTCAGTGTACGAATGAAACTGCCAAAGTTGGCCTGTCGGTTGTGCTCGTGGAGTCGCACCGGCCGTGCCTGCGGGAGCGGTTGGCACTGGCGAGGGCGTAAGAGGACCAAACTCGACGATCCTGCCAACGTAGAGTTCGATGATGCCCTCTCCCGCCGCTGAGTCGTCCACAAACCAAACCCCGAAGGTTCCGGGTGAGCGTCGCATCGCTCGTTTGTCGACGCTGGTGGTGAACCAGATCGCCGCGGGCGAGGTGGTGGAACGACCCGCATCGGTTGTGAAGGAACTGGTGGACAACGCGATCGACGCGAACGCGCGCCGGATCATGGTTGAACTGGAACAAGGTGGCATCGAACTGGTCCGCGTGAGCGACGACGGCTCGGGAATTCGTGAGGATGACATCGCCCTCGCGTTGGCACCGCACGCCACGAGCAAGATTCGCACTGCCGACGATCTGGACTCGATCGCCACGATGGGCTTTCGCGGCGAGGCGCTGGCGTCGATCACGTCGGTGTCCAGGGTCTCGATTCGATCTCGAACTGCGGACTCGGTGGGTGAGAGCGGCGAGGGCGGGGCTGGAGGTGGGGTTCAGATTGATGCTGAGGGTGACCGGCTTGAGCCGGCCAAGCCCGCCGCGGGGCCGGTGGGCACGGCGGTGACGGTGCGAAATCTGTTCTTCAACACGCCCGCACGCCGGAAGTTTCTGCGCAGTCCGAACACTGAGCAGGGCCACGGTGTCGACGTAGTGACGAATCTGGCGATGGCGCACCCGGCGATCGGGTTTGTGCTCAAGGTCGAAGGCCGCGTGGTGTTTGATCTTCCGCCCGATCAATCGCCCAAAGAGCGGGTGCTGGAACTGTTGGGCTCAGAACTCGCCGATCAGATGCTCGAAGTGAGCGTCGATCGGTTCGACGATGCTCGGGGCTTGGCGATGTGGGGGATGATCGGGCTGCCGACGATCGCCAGAGCCAATGCACGGAGCCAGCACGTGTTTCTGAACGGCCGACCGATCCGCGATAAGACGATCCAGCACGCGGTGCGAGAAGCCTATCGCGGCCTGATCGAGCCGGGTCGCTATCCCACGGCGGTGCTGATGTTGGAGATGGATCCGCGCGCAGTAGATGTGAATGTGCATCCGGCGAAGATCGAGGTTCGCTTTCGCGATCAGAGCATGATTCACTCGACGGTGCTTCGGGCCGTGCGCGAGGCGCTGCGTGCGGCGGACCTGACGCCGAAAGTGATGTGGAACAGCGCGGCTGGTCGGCCCGGAAAGAGCGTCTACCGGCCGGACTCGATTCTGCCCGGAACGCGCGGCACGGCAGTGGTTGGGGGAGCGACATATAGAAAGCCCGATCCGGGCGCTTTCGAGCGGTTCTTTCATCGATCGGCCAACACTGGCTCACAGGAACCGCTTGCCTATCAGGTGCTCAAGTCTTCGCTTGCTGAAGGCGGAGGGGCGCGGGGCGCGGGAGGGGTAGGGGAGCTGGCCGGGGCGGCTCTGATCGACTCGGAGCGAACAGGCTCGAGCATCGCTGGCGATGGTGCGACGGGTCGATCCACCGATACGGCTTCAGGCGATCGGGCGAGCGATACTGCGGAGGGGGTTGAACCATCCGCCAGTCCGACCACTTCGCTCATCCGGCCGCCCGTGCCGGTTTCGAGTGTGCTTCAGGTTCACAACAGTTACATGGTGACCCAGGATGCTGAGGGCTTGCTGATCGTGGATCAGCACGCGCTGCACGAGCGGGTGATGTTCGAGTATCTGCTGCATCGCATCACCGCCGCGTCGAGTGGTGACGCGAACGCCAGCTCAGGGCTGGAGAGCCAGCGACTGCTTGTGCCAGCGGTGGTGGATGCCCAGCCGCGTCGCATCGCCAAACTCGACGACCTGCGGCCGCTTCTCTTGCGATTGGGTATCGAGGCCGAGCAGTTAAGCCCGTCGAGCATCGGCGTGCACGCGTTCCCGAGCTTTCTGTACGAACGAGGTGTGGAGCCAGAGGAGTTTCTGGCCGATCTGCTGGATCGGGCCGACTCGGACGACTTTGTGCCCGCGAGCGAAGCAGCGCTGCACGAGGTGCTGGACATGATGTCGTGCAAGGCCGCGGTGAAGGCGGGCGACCATCTGAGTGAAAGAGAACTCTCCGATCTGATGAAACTCCGCGACGCTGTCGAACGTTCGAGCAACTGTCCGCACGGAAGGCCGACGAGCATTCGCCTGACGATCAGCGAGTTGGAGAAGCGGTTTGGCCGGTCGTAGAGGATGACGCGTCTGTTTCCTCGGGCTTGGGCAGGCGGAGTTTGAAGCAGCGCACGTCAGATCGACCCTTGTCGATTCGGAATCGGGCTGTGGTTGGCACCTCGGACGCAACGAGACCGGCCGCGAGCAGGCGCTCGATGGCGGTAGGTGCGTCGTTTGGCTCGCCCGGAATGCGGCCCGTGCGAACGAGCACGAAAGCGGGCCGACCGGTGCGGCGGATGTTGCGGATGAGTTTGCCGATTGACCACGCACCGCCGCCGGCCATTGAGTCGTTCACACGAGCATCGCCGACGACCTCGACGTGGCGGTCGAGGTAGTAGTCCAGAGCGGGCGTTGCGAACTCAAGACTGAAGAGGCGATACATCAGCACGTCGTTGCGTGCTTGCAACTCGGCGACAAGGTCGCGGGGTGATCGATCGGCAGCGCTCTCGCGCCCGTAGCCGTACCACCAGCCCTGGCCAGCGGCGAGCGAGAGAATCGCGACGACCAGAGTGGGCCTCAGCCAGCGGGAACGCTGGGCCTGAGCCAAAGCAACGGCGACTCCTAGGCCTCCGAGCATGGCGAGCGCTGGCCACATCGGGGTCAGGTAGCGCTGCACACCCTTACCCAGCACACTGAAGGCCGCGAATATGAAGACTAGCCACGCGATGAGAACGCACCAGCCCGCGAGCGATCTCGACGGCCAGAATCGATCTCGAAGCAGTGCGATGAGCGTGACGATCGCCGCGACAGAGCCGACGCCCACACCAAAGGACATCGCTTCGAGATTGTTCAGAGGTGCCTCGGGCACCAGCAAGCGAACGTTGTCTTCCACCTCTTGGCGGGCCAGTGCGCCGGTCGACTCGGTTCCGATCATGCTCGCCACGGCCCATCCCCAAGCCAATCGCACGACCACCGCACCGCCGAGAACCAGCACCGGGTGAGTACGCGAGAACGCCACGAACAAGGCTCGAAACCGCAGAGGCCAAAGCACGCGGCTGAACATCAGACCCAAGAGTGCCGCGAACAGGCCGATGATGAGCGCGCCGAGAATGTCGGTGGGCGACTCGATGCCGCTTGCGGCGACCAACACCGAAGGCACGCCGAACGCAGCGGCCCACGTCCACGTCAGCGGACGTTCGCCGCTGCCTGCTTCGGGCAGTGCTTGAAGCGGCGACCCTCCCCGCCGTCGCACAACCGCAGTATCGACGAGCGTGCCCGATGGCGCAAAGACGATCCAGAGGGCGATACCGCCGTAGGCCGCCAAAGCCACGACCATCACCGCGGGGTCTTTGGTGAGCGTCGCGAGGGCGGTAGCCACCATCGCAATCACCACCGCGCCGAAGTTCGTCCTTCGTTGCTCCTGGTGTGTACGCCATGCGCGGGCGACGGCCCAGATCGCCGTGGTACACAGCGGCACGAGCAAGATGTCGAGTTCGCCGATGCGGCCAGAACGAACGTAGAGCAGTCCTGTGGCGAGCATTGCGGCCGACGAGAAGGCGGCTCGATCAACGAACTGGGCATCTACCACGATGCCGAGCGGCCCGGTTGACGGGACAACACTCTTTGGAGTCCTTTCTGCGGGAGCGTGGGGTCGCAACAGTTCCCGTGCTGCGCCGTAGGTGGCGAGCACGCCGAGCAAGCCCGCCAGCGCTACCACCGCTCGCAGATGCCAGAGTTCGACACGTTGGCCCATCGCGTTCGCCAGACCAATCTGTGACCAGTAAATCATGGGCGGCTTGGCCAGATATGGCTTGCCGTTCGAGCGCGGAACGAGCAACTCTTTGAAGCCCGCCAGTGTGCTACGGCTGGCCATTGTGTTGCGACTGCGCGCCTGCATCTCTCTCGCGACGATCAGGCGCTGAGCCTCTTGCCAGTTGGTGACGCCGTGGCGATCAAGCCCCGGAAAGAACGCGACTGCGCAGAGGAAGATAAGCGCCAGCACGTGCCAGGCGTGCCGGGGTGCGAGCGTTCGGAGTTGGGCTTGGCTCATGGAGTCGCCGCGGTCGAGCCGCCTGGGTGCTAAGACCGAGGCACAGATGGCTCATGCGTTGTCGAGAATCTCAACGGACTTGAAGGGCTTGCCCGCGAGCATTTCGAGCGATGCGCCGCCACCGGTGGAGATGTGGCTGAACTTGTTCGCCAGACCGAAGGCTTCGGCGGCCGCGGCCGAGTCACCGCCGCCGACAATGGACACCGCGCCGTTGGTTTCGGTCGCGTAGGCGATCGACTCAGCGAGACTCTTGGTGCCTACGCGGAAAGATGCCCACTCAAACACGCCCATGGGGCCGTTCCAGACGATGGTCTTGGCCTTACGAAGTCGCAGGGCATAGGTTGTCTGGGTCTTGGGGCCGATGTCCAGACCCATGAAGCCGGGCTTGATGCTGTCGGTGAAGACCTCGATGTTGCCGCCGCTCTCGGCGAAAAGTGTTGAGCAGACGTGATCTTCGGGGAGCATCAGATCGCACTTAAGCTTGGCGGCTTGCTCGATGAGTCGCTTGGCCTGTGGGACCATGTCGGGTTCGATGCGGGACGTACCGACCTGCTTGCCCAGAGCCAGCAGGAAGGTGTAAGCCATGGCACCACCGATGAGAATCGCGTCGGCCTTCTTCAGCACCTCTTCGATCATCGGCAGTTTGTCGCTGATCTTCGCCCCGCCCATGACGACGATGTAGGGCTTGGCGGGCTTGCTGAGCGCACCGGAGAGATACTTGAGTTCCTTCTGCACGAGCAAGCCAACCACGCGTGGTTTGCCGGTCATGGCCACGGGCAATGCGTACATCGAAGCGTCTTCGCGGTGACAGGTGCCAAAGGCATCGTTGACGTAAACGTCGCCGAATGCGGCGAGTTTGGTAGCAAAGGTCGCGTCGCCACTCTTCTCGCCCTTGTCAAAGCGGAGATTCTCAAGCAAGATGACCTGGCCAGCCTTGATCGACGCCACGGCCGCCTGCGCGTCGGCATCGACCGGCTCTTTGCCGGGCAGAGTCACGCCAATGCCGAGCAGTTCGGCCAGTCGCTCAGCGCAAGGGCGCAGAGATTCAGAGGCCTCGTAGCCCGTGCCCTCGGGTCTGCCGAGGTGGCTCATGAGCACCACTGATCCGCCGCGGTCGAGCGCAGACTTGATGGTGGGGAGGGCCATACGGATGCGTCGATCGTCGCTGATCTTTCCATCGTCGATCGGAACGTTGAAATCGACCCGTATCAGCACCCGCTTGCCACCGACGTTGACCTGCTCGATTGATTTCTTGGCCATGTGATGGTCTCGCTCTGGGCCAACTGCGTTGCAGGAGGGCGGTGCGTGTGGGTGTGAGAGTAGAGAAAGCGAAACAGCAGCGGGATCGACGGGCGAGTGCCGCAGGATACGATTAGTTCAGGTCGAGGAAGCGTTCGGACTTGGCCCGCACCGCTGCAGCGCCGTCAACCGTGAGCCGTTCGCGCAGTTTGCGAAGGCTTGAGGCGATCGAAGCGTCGATGAGTTTATCGCCGATCTGAAGCCGGATGCCGCCGATCATGGATGGGTCGGTGTACGCGTGGACCACCGGCTCTTTGCCGAGCACTTCGCGGAGTCGATTCTTGAGGGTCTCGATTTCGCCGGCCTCGGCGGGAGCGGCGGTGTACAGATCGACTTCGACCCGGCCGAACGCGGCCTGGAGCATCTGGTCGAACGCCTCGACGATGGGAGCAATGTGCGAGAGGCGGTCTTTCTTGTTCAGGACCAAAAGAAGCCGGAGCGTGAGGTCATGGACGCGGCCGTTGAAGATCTGCTTCAGGCTCTTGTCACGATGCTCGGCGCTGAGAATGCGGGACGAAAGAAACTCGCCGAAGGTCGGATCGTTTCGGGCCAGCTCGATGATGGCGTGCAGTTCGGAGCCGACCTGCTCGATCACCGGCTGGCCGCCTGCATCACGGGACAAATCGAAGATGCTGGAGGCGTAGATGCGTGCCAGCGCGTCGGGCTCTGAGAAGGTCAGCGGCATTCGGGTCGCCTTGCGGAGGATTGAGGGAAACGAAACAGGAGCGAGTGCCAGAACGGGTGTGCGTTGAGAGGAATAAGTAGAGACAAGTTGAGTGGCCGCGGATCAGCGACCTGACATCGCCTGCATCTCGCCCAGCGACTGCTCCATGAGGCGCGACTGATCCTGCGGGCCAATCTCTCGCTGCAATATCTTGCCGGCGATGCTGGTAGCAAGCACTGCCGACTCTGAATAGATCTCGTGGAGCGCAGCTCGCTTGGCGACTTCGATGTCGCGTTTGGCCTTCTCGCGCATCTGGTTGAGTTCAACCTCGGCCTTGGCCTTGAGTTCAGCGGCGATGGCCTGCTGCTGGCCCTTGGCCTGGTCGAGCATGCGCTGAGCCTCGGCACGGGCCTGATCGAGGTTTCGCTGATACTCCTCGAGTGCGGAACGAGCCTGGCGCTGGGCCATTTCGGCGGCCTCGATCTCGTTGCGAATCTTGTCGGCGCGGTCTTCGAGCCCCTTGCTGAGCTTGGGCCAAACCACCACTCCCAAGAACGCCGCAACGATCGAGAAAACGATGAGCGCCGTCAGGCCCGTCCAAAGCCCCTGCGCGGGAGTAGGAATCGCCTCGACGACTTCGGCTGAGGCATGCACTCTCGATGCGAGCGATAGTGAGAGCGTGGAGAAGACCAACTTGCTCAAGTGCGTTTTCATGAACTCTCCGAAGACTTACTGGCAGGTTCGCGCGGGGGAGGGGGATTGGGCGAGGGTGATCCGAAAGAGCGAGCATGGCGGTCAGGCCATGCTCGCCGAGAAAGCTCGATTTTGCTTACTTGGCAAGGAATCCGGCGACGACCGCGAACAAGGTCGCACCTTCGATGAACACCGCCAAGATGATTGCGGCGGTCTGCACCTTGCCAGCAATCTCGGGCTGGCGGGCCATCGACTCGGTAGCGCCGCGGCCGATGAGGCCGATGCCGATGCCAGCGCCCAGGACGGCCAACCCGCCGCCGATGACGGCAAGACCCTTGCCCTGCGTTGAGCCTTCCTCGGCGGCCATGCTCACTGCGGGGAGCGCGGCGATGACCGCAACCGGGAGAACCTTGCGAATCAGACTGTTCAAGCTCTTCATAGGAAACTCTACCTTTCTCGGAATCTGAAGGAAACGCTCACGAGGGAATCGGTACGACCGATCGGCTTCGACCGTCGGTCGTGATGGCCCGTTATTCACGCCGCTTACGCGTGGGCGTGCTCGTGGCCGGGTGCACGGCCATGCTCGTGATCATGGCCGTGCTCGTGTTCGTGGTCATGGTGGTCCATCAACGCGATGAACACCGTGGTGAGAAACATGAAGACAAAGGCCTGCATGAAGGCCACAAACAGTTCCAGCAGCATGATGCCGAAGCCGCCGACGATGGAGATGAGCGTGACGGGCCCGCGCAGGATGAACGCCTCGTTGACTACGGCTCCGGCGAAGCCGAAGAGCGTGGCGAGCAGAATGTGCCCGGCGGTCATGTTGGCGAACAGTCGCAACGCAAGCGCAAAGGGCTTGATGATAATCTGGCTGAGAAGTTCAAGAAAGAAGATGATGATCGACGCCGGGAAAGGCGCGCCGGCGGTCATGTGCTTGAGATAGCCGCCCAGGCCTAGGTGCCGGATGGCGACACCGTTGAAGAACACGCCAGCGGTGATTGCCAGAAATGCCGTGACCCAAATGTTCTGTGTGGCGGTGCCGCCGATAGGCGTTGCGTGTCTTGCCTTAAGATCGGGC
Organism: Phycisphaerales bacterium; assembly: GCA_041737685.1. Classification (GTDB taxonomy): domain Bacteria; phylum Planctomycetota; class Phycisphaerae; order Phycisphaerales; family UBA1924; genus JAHBK01. The sequence continues at coordinate 17,787 of JBGSRG010000150.1, forward strand.
GAAATCAGGTGGACAAGATCGAGAATCGGGATCAGCCCGAGGAGGTTGTTGACGAGGATAAAGAAGAAGATCGTCCACAAGAAGGGCATGAGGCGGTTGGTTCGATCACCCAGCAACGGCCTGGCAACTTCCTCTCGCAGATAGACGCAGATCACCTCGATCATGTGCGCGAACTTGTTCTTGGTGACGTAGCGGTCGGTGCCCTCGGCCGTCGGGCCGGTTGCGACCTTCTTGGAAACCCACCAGCCAACCAGAACGAGGATGATGCCCGACAGCACAAGGTTGCCCTGATTTCCAGACCAGAGCCAGTTCCCCGCCGCGTCTTTCCAGAAGACGTGGTTGTAGACATGGTCAGCGGGGCTGTCCGCGGCGAGGGTGAAGATCGAACTGAGCATCAAAGAGCGCTCCCAGAAGAAACGGACCCAGACTCGACCGCCGCTTGCGAACTCAAGGGTGCTGACACACTTGGGTTCGCGGCCGGATGGAGGACACCCCGCGACGACTCACGCAGGCGCTCTCGCTTCATCAACAGATGCACCGCGATGCCCGCCTCGGCGAACATCATGAGCAGTGCACCGGAAAGCAAACCATACCCGATCGCCTGTCGAGGCAGTCCCAGAGCCTCAACCAGCACGACCATCGCCGAAAGTACGAGTAGTGTGCGTCCAACCGACGCCATGAGCACCATCAGTCCCCATCGCTCAGCGGTCACGAGCGGCGGACCCGCCAGCGGCAATGCGCACAATGACAAGCCCGCCAGCATGGTGAGCCCGATGGCCAACATGACGCGGGTCTGATCGCCACCATGCTCTCCCGCCGCACCTGCAATGGCGGCGATACCGATGCCCAGCGCAATAGACGCCGCACACGCGATGAGCATCACCATGGCGTAAGGCTTACGGGGAATCTCTTCCATCGCGGTCATCGTGCAGAACGCTCCCAAACAACCGTGCCACGATGCTTCAGCAAGGCGGCGTGCCAACGGGGAGCGATGTTAGCGTTCTCGACCCGGCTGGGCGAGAGTGTTCTTAGTTTGATAGGCTCGAAGAGGGGGATGGGTGCCACCTTGGGCAAGGGTGCCTCAACGCGTTCTGACTTGCGCTGGGTGGGGACACAGGTTACCGCTCGCTGGGGCCGTTGGGTGGCTGTTTCGGCTTGGAGGCCTTGTCCTGAGCGTTGAGTCGCTTCAACATGCGATAGGTGCCAGCCCCGAAGCCCAGCGAGATACCGACCAATATGGCGATGGGCGAAGAATCGGCCCATCGATCGATGAGCCAGCCGAGGACGCCGCCAGCAACGATTGCGAATAGGAAGTCAAGCCCGATGGCTAGGGCGTGCCCCATGTCGCCCAGTCCGGCGAGGGCCGAGGGCTTGGCGGCTTTTTTCAAGGAGGGGTGGTCGATTGGCGTTCGTAAAACCTCTGGAATCTCCAGACGCGGGTCACCAGAGTACGGAGTGTCGTGGAAGGCAGGTGGGGTGTGGGAGGTGGGATGACCGGATTGGTCGGCTCGTTCGGGTTCCAGTGTCCGTTCCTTTCATGGGCGGCGGGTCAATGTGCGGCTAAGGGCTTGCCGCCACGCTTGGACTTCAGCCATGCGTGCAGTTTCTTGTCGTTCCAAGTGCTCACGCACTGCTCAGGGCCTAGCCAGCCCCGCCTGCCGGTGATCACACCGAATCGAAGGTTGTCAAAGTCTTCGGGCGCGTGAACGTCGCAGTTGATGGCGATGTTGCAGCCCGCATCGACCGCAGCGCGAACGTGCGTGTCGCGCAGGTCCAGCCGCATCCAGTGGGCATTGATCTCCAACGCCACGTTGTGCTTTGCGGCGGCGGCGACCAGCGTGGCCATATCGGGGCTGAGCGCACCGCGCCGGTTGATCAGTCGGCCGGTCGGGTGGCCGATGATGTGGACGAGCGGGTGCTGAATCGCCTTGAGCAAGCGAGCCGTGGCGGTGGCGGCGTCCTGTGTGAGCGCGGTGTGTGGCGAAGCAACCACCACGTCGAGTTGCTCGAGCACTTCGTCCGGGTAGTCGAGCGAGCCATCTGCGAGAATGTCAACCTCGCTCCCAGCCAGAATGGTGATGCCCGTTACGGCTTGGTTGGCGGCCCGCACCGCCTTGATGTGCGCCAGGAGCCGCTCGACGGTGAGCCCGCCGGCGATTGCGGAACTCTTGCTGTGATCGGTCACGGCGATGGTGTGGAAGCCGCGACGCTCGGCGTCGAGGGCGAGTTCTTCGATCGTCATCCGACCATCGCTGGCGGTGGTGTGGGCGTGCAGTTCGGCCTTGATGTCCGCGAGTTCAACGAGTCTGGGCGTTTGCTTGAGGTCGAGTTCAGATCGGTCCTCACGAATCTCGGGCGGGATGAAGGGCAGGCCCAGCGATTTGTAGATCGATTCTTCGGTCGCCGATGCGATGGGCGGAACACCCCGAGTTTGCGGCGGTGTTTCCTCATCGTCCTCTGGAAACAGTCCGTAGTCGTTCAGTGTGCGACCCTGCTTGAGCGCTCGCTCGCGAAGGCGGATGTTGTGCTCCTTTGATCCGGTGAAATACATCAGCGCTGCGCCCCAACTCTCGACAGGCAGCACACGAAGATCGACCTGAACGCTCGAACCAGAGAGTTCCTCGATAGGGCCACCCTTCGAGCGCAATTCGCTTGCGCCCGTGCTCACACGCCCATCTGGCCTGCGGATTGAGGCACGCACAGAACTCTTGTTGGCACCCGAGGTCAGCACCTGATTGACGCGGGGCAGCGAACGGAACGCGGTCGCCACCGCCTCTGCAGATTCGGGCTTGCGAACACTGACCAGAATGTCGATGTCGCCAATGGTGTCTTTGCCTCTGCGCAGCGAACCGGCGTAGGTCACATCGACCACACCCTCGACGGCTCGCATCGATTCGACAAAGTCCTGGGCGATGGCCATGGCCACTCCCAGCGGCAGTCGCTTGTTGCCCTCTTCGGCGAACGCGATCGAGTCGGCGAGTTTCTGCACGCTCTTGGCGCCCATCCGCGGCAAGTCGAGCAGTGCACCGCTCTGAATCGCCAGCTTGAGTTGTCCGATCGACTCAACATTGCCTTGCTTCCAGATTACGGACACGGTCTTGGGTCCAAGACCGGGAATGTCCATCAACTCGAGCACGCCGGCGGGCACTTGCGATTGCAGTTGGTCAAGTTCTTCGATGGTGCCGGTGGTGCAAAACTCGACGATTTTGTCGGCGATTTTGACGCCGATACCGTCGATAGCCAGCAACTCGGCTCGATCCTTGGCAAGCGTCCCCACGTCCTGCGACAGCCCCTCGATCAATCGTGCCGCGCGGTCGTTGGAAATCGCTCGGAAGCGGTCCATACCGAGCAGTTCCTGGAGTTTGGCGATTCTGGCCAACGCTGCTGCGACTTCGTCGTTAAGGCTCACGCGACGATCGTACCACGCTGCGGCAGGGCGCAGGTTGTCGAAGAATGCCGCAGATCGACGCGGCGAGCGATCATGC
>JBGSRG010000223.1:0-3088 GCA_041737685.1 Phycisphaerales bacterium
GGGGCTGAACGGCAGGACCGTGCCGCGCGGGCGCGCAATGGCACCCTCAGCAAAGACGCCGATCACGCCGCCGGCCTTCAGATACGCGAGCGCCGACCGCACCGCCGCCGCGTCGCCACGGGCAGTGTCTCGATCAACCGAAATCACGCCCGTAAAGGCCCAGAGCGCTTCGAGCGCGCCGCCCGCGCAGCCCCGCATCATGTCGCGGGCCATCAGAAACCGGATCTCAAACGGGCACGCAACCTGCAACAGCGGCGGGTCGATCCCCGCGGTGTGATTGGCCACCACGATCAACGGGCCGGGCCATTCCGAGCGAGGGATGTGCTCGCGCCCCAGCACCCGCAGCCGGTGAAACCCAAACGCATACACGCGAAGCAAGAGCAGAAACACGCCCGTCACCACCTCACGCCGAGGATTGTTCCGCGTCATGCGGAGCGCATAGAACGCCCACAGCAGCCACACACCCGCACCGAGGAGTGCGTAGCCAGAAAGGGAGGTCGGAAACCAAGAGACGGACAAGTGCATGGGCCGCGAGTGTAAGAGACTTCCAACGTGCCTGAGTCGAGTTGCCGCCCCGCACTACCCTCCTCCAATGGCCGATCTGTGGCAACGCAAACGCGATGAGGCGCTCCGGGCCGTTGAGCCATTGGCCGTCCGTATGCGTCCGCGAACCCTCGACCAGATCGCCGGGCAAAGCCACATCGTGGGTGAAGGCAAACTCCTGCGTCGGATGCTCGCGGCGGACCGGCTCACCAGCCTCATCCTGCACGGCCCGCCCGGAACCGGCAAAACCACCCTCGCCGAGGTCATCGCCCTCGCCGCCAATCGCCACTTCGAACGCGAAAACGCCTCAAGCGTCGGCGTGGCCCGCATCCGCGAAGTTATCGAGCAGGCCAAGGCAAGGCTGCTCGACTCCGGCCGAAAGACCGTCCTCTTTCTCGATGAGATCCATCGCTTCAGCAAGAGCCAGCAAGACGTGTTGCTCAGCGACGTCGAACGCGGCGTGCTGACACTCATCGGCGCCACCACCGAGAACCCGCTCTTCGCCGTCAACTCGGCGTTGGTCTCGCGCTCCACGCTGCTGCGGCTTGAAGCCGTCGGCCAGGATGAAGTGGTCGGTGTGCTTCGGCGAGCCATCGCCGACCCGGAGCGCGGCTATGGCCAACTCGACCTGCGCGTCGATGACGAAGCGCTGCGGGTCTGGGCCATAAAGTGCGACGGTGACGTGCGACGGGCCCTCACCGCGCTCGAAGTGGCGGTGCTGAGCACGGGGGGCGAAGCAAGCACGAAAAAGGAACTGGCATCGCGCGCTGGTCTGACATCCGCGCCGCCCTTGCATATCACACGCGAAGTCGCCGAAGAGTCCATCCAGCAAAAAGCCGCAGTTTACGACGGCTCCGGCGATGAGCACTACGACGCCATCAGCGCCATGATCAAGAGCGTCCGTGGCAGCGACCCCGACGCCGCAGTCTACTGGATGGCCCGGATGCTCGAAGCAGGAGAGGATCCGCGCTTCATCGCACGCCGCTTGGCCATTCTTGCCAGCGAGGACATCGGCAACGCCGATCCGCGCGCCATCACCGTCGCCGCCGCGGCTTGGCAACTCGTCGAACGCCTGGGCATGCCCGAGTGTCGCATCACGCTCAGCCAGTGCGCTTGCTATCTCGCCGCAGCGCCCAAGAGCAACGCCAGTTACACCGCCATCGACGCCGCAATGAGCGACGTGCGCGAGGGACGCACCATCCCCGTGCCAGTTCATATCAAAGACGGCAACGTGCGCAAGGCCGCCACCAAGTCGGCCGGAGATGCCCTGCAAGGTGGTGAGGGCTACGCCTACGCCCACAGCGACGGCATCAAAACCTCGCCCGGCGGCGTGGGCATCGTCGGCACGCAAGACTATCTGGGTGTGCCCAAACGCTACTACGAACCAACCGAGCACGGCTACGAACGCACGATCAAAGAGCGCTTGGAAGAAGTGAGAAGGTTGCGGGCTGGCGCGAGCAAGCACGTTGCGAACAGGGCCACAACCGATGACAGTGGGGGGGATCAGCGTGACTGAACAAACGCCGCAGCAGCATGGCCGCACAGGCGAATCGCCCGTCCCCCCGATCGCAGCGTCCAAGCAAACCTTGCGCAAGCAACTGCGATGCGCGGCCTGCGATGCCGGCGACCACGCCCGCGCAGCAGAGTCCGCAGACATCAGCACCCACTTGCTCGAATGGATCCTCGCCCGCGTGCCCCCCCGCCGCGCCCTCATGCTCTACGCGCCGATGAAGGTCGAGGTGGATATCACGCTCGTCGCACTGGGCCTGCTCGAACGAGGCCGGACGATCTGCCTGCCGCGGCTGAACTGGAAGGACAAAACGATGCAGCCGGTGCGGATCGAGGATTGGTCGAGCGACCTGGTGCCCGACCGGGTGAACGCCCGCTTGGGCCTGCGCGTGCCACGCGACGAACTCGGTTCGGTCGATCCCTCAGAACTTGGCGCAATCGTGGTGCCCGGCTTGGCCTTTGATCTCGCGGGTGGGCGGCTCGGCCGCGGGGCAGGCTTCTACGACCGCTTTCTGGCATCATTGCCGCCAGACCACGGCCGCGTGCTCATCGGCGCTTCCTTCGGTTGGCAAATCATCGAACGCGTGCCGATGGAGCCGTACGACGTGCCAATGCACGCCCTCGCCACCGCAGACGGTGTGCAAACGCCCAGCGGCTAATTCTCGTCGCCCGTCCCGCCACTCTTCCCGCACCCGTCCGCCGGTCGATAATGGTGTGCCCACCTACTCGGTCCATTCCCTCATTTTCAGGTCTTCTCAGCCTTCTTCTGCTCTCCGCGACCCGTCCCGTGTCTGATCCTAATCATCGCCCCGCAAGGAGGTTACGCGATGTCTCTCACGTCTCAGCAGCCGCGCACCGGCGGCAATCCCTATCTCGCCCAGTCCAAGTACCGCTCCTCGCGCAAGGCCCGCTCACGCTTCGATTCGCCCGGCGCTCGCGCCATGGGCGTGCTGCTCGTCGTCGCGTGCGTGCTCACCGCCATCGGCTACCTGGCCTTTCGCAACTCGCCCACCGACGCGCAAAGCCTCGCGGCCGA
>JBGSRG010000280.1:0-1554 GCA_041737685.1 Phycisphaerales bacterium
GACGAACTCCGCATGGGCGCTAACCCCGCCGCGTTCCCCACGGTCTTCGCGCTCGCGAGTTTCAACGACAACATCGGCGGCGGTTTCCCGGTCGCGGGTCAGCCCGTCGTTTACGACCGTTCCGAGCGTGGTTCGTCTCGCGTTCACCTTCGCGTGACGCCCAACGCGGAAGCGTTCATCGGCGACATTACCGTCACGGTCTACGACTCGAACCTCAACATCGTGTACGCGCTGAACAACACGCTCTCGACGATGCAGAACACGGCGCAGGCTGGCGCATTCGATCCGGCGCGTCAGGATCAGGGCTTCCTCAACGTCGCGCCTGAACTTGCGTTCGTCAATCAGTTCACCTTCGACGTTTGGGGCGGCGAGGTGTACTACATCGCCGTGGGTGGCACCGGCACCGGTCGCTACTCGGTTGAAGTGATCACCGATGCCCTACCGCCCGAGGCGAACGACAACGGCGACGGCTCTTACGCGGGCTTTGTCGATCGCGTTATCGAGACGCCAGACGGCACGATTCCGACCGCGATGAACAACACCAATGTTGTTGCGCTCGATCCGCTCCGCGCGTCACGCGCGCCGGAGTTGAGCGTTGATGCCAGCGGCCGGACGCGGACCTTCCAGGATCCCACGAACCAGCAGAATCCCGCCGCCTATCACGTCCGAGCCTTCGACACCAACGCGGCGGGCATCTCTCGCGTGGTCTTCACAGACCTGCCCGCCTTGCAGCGTGTGAACGATTCTGACTTGTTCAAGTTCCGTGCCCCGGCGAGCGGCATGGCCGAGATTCGCCTGTCCACCTTTGGCATCATCAGTGGCTACCAAGAAATCATCAACATCCCGGGGATGAACCCCACTCAGACGGTGCGTCAGAAGCAGTTCAACAGTCCGCTTGACGGCGCTCTGCGGGTCTTCAACAACGACTTCGAGCAGATCAGTTACAACGACGACAACTACGGCGTGCAGGGCTTTGTGCAGAACTCGCAGGTGAACCAGGCCGCGGGAGACGCGTTCAACCCGGCCGATCGCTTCTATCGCCATCGCGACCCGAGCGTGGTCATCCCGGTCGAGACGGGCGAGACCTACTTCATCCAGATCGAGTCGGGACAACTCAACACCTGGCTGCGCGACCCCACGCTGGTTGATTGGCGACACGCGATCGGCGCTTACGAGGTTTTCGTTCGCACCACGCCGAGCCTCAACGGCATCGACGACCACTCGAACAACCCCTTTGATGCAACGCCCATTGCCATCGACGCGAGCACCGGCAACGGCTCTGTGACCGGCGATCTGCGCGATATTTCGACTGGCGTCTTCCAGAACCCCAACGACAACGACTTCTTCCGGTACACCTCTCCCAACCGTGGGCAGACGTTCGTTCGCGTAGTGCCGCTCTCGGGCACTCAGGGTCTGCGATCGGCGATCACGGTCTTCGACGCCACTACGGGCGGAGTTGTGGCAACGATCGGTGCCGGCCCGAACCAGACGTCCCAGCTCTCGATCTTCCCGGAGCAGGGCGACGAATTCGTGATCTTGGTTGATGGCGATGCG
>JBGSRG010000283.1:0-2302 GCA_041737685.1 Phycisphaerales bacterium
ACCATCGTTCACACCTGTCGGCGGCGTCAAGGGCGGCATCACGGGGTACCAGTTCTTCATGTCGTTGGCGTAGAGGTTCATCGCCACACTCACCTGCCGCACGTTGGAGAGACACGCCGTCAAGCGTGCGTTCTCTCGCGCCTTGCCCAGTGCGGGCAGCAGGATGCCCACCAGCAGCGCGATGATCGCGATGACCACCAACAGTTCGATCAGCGTGAACCCACGTTTCAACGTCTTTGCCCACCGGGTTCGACCCGCCTCCCCCTCTCCCCCCGCGCGGGAACGCTTCAATCGCACCCGCGCAGCGCTCGGACAAACACCGCTCGAACAGAAAGCGAGTTGAGCCAGACAGCCGCTGCTTGAACCTTGGCCAATGTCCATGTTCGTTCAGTCCTTTGCGTTGAATCCTCGGGAAGCCGGGGGGGGATGTAGGAGAGGGTCGAACAACTGGCGAGTCGAAGGCAGCTTGTCGAAGGCATCTGCTTGAAGTCACGCTGCAAAGAGTGGCCGTCGAGAAATCTCCGGTCCAATCGCCGGTGTCCCACACTCAGCATCGCCAACGAAGTCACCAATCAAGTCACGAATTCGACTCGCCTGATCGTGCCTGTTGCTCCGGCGGTGGTCTTTTCGGCACAATGCCTGTGCGCGGGACGTGCTGGGATGCAGTACGCGTTTGACGGACCAAGCGACGGACGATTCGACGGAGGTTGAAACACGCTGCCGCACAAGGCAACACGATGCGATCAAGCGGCTGAGGCGACGCGCCTCTTCGGCCCTTCCAAAGAGTCTACCGTCAAGCATGGCCAGGCGTGCAGAATCGGTCAAGTTTCAGTGTACGGTCCTTTCTGCCCAATGCCATACGTACGCGGGCCGATGTTTGGGCGCACGCTTCACCGAGCTTTTTTGGACTCGCGTGCTTTCTCAGCGCGCTCGGCAAGCGGCGGGTCTTGCACTGGCAACGCTCGCCTTATCAACTTTCGCCTCGTCAAACCTCGGCTCATCAGCCTTCGACTTGATGGCCCCTGCGCTCGATTCGCACGTGTCCATCGCGGGCGCGGCTCCTTTCCACGCGGTTCCAACCCGAGCAGTGCCGCTTGCACCAGCCCGAACACTCGCACCCGAAGTCTCCGTCATCCCCATCTCCGGCCCACTCGGCTTGGCCGACGTCAGCGTTGAACTGTCGGAGGCAAACCTCGTTCCGGTGTTGGTTCTTCGCCAGCACCCGCCCCGCACCGCCGATCTGCAAGTACGCATGAGCTTGGCCAGCGAAAGCAACGGCACGCGAACGTTCAAGACGCGCGTTTATGCGGGGAGGACTCTCGAGGAGAAAGACACGCCCCCCGATGCTGCCCATTCCGTCATCGTCGTCGAAACTCCCGTCCCGTCCGTACCCGCTGATTCACCCAACACCATCCGCTTCTCGATCCGCCTGATCGACCCCTTGCAACCGCCCGACACCAACGACAGCCCCAGTTCCGGCCTCAACACCCAAGCCTCCGCGGTCCGAACCCTTGGGCCCTTTGTCCACATCGCCCAGCCGCCAAGCGTCGAGATTGTCAGTGAAGGGCAGATCCTGCAACGCGAGACCTCCACACCCGACTGGGCCAAGGGATGCGTCTGGTATCAGGTCTTTCCCGAGCGCTTCCGCAACGGCAACCCAGGAAACGACCCAACGGGGCTCGCTTTCTTTCACAAACCCTGGACCAGCGACTGGAAGTCCGTCGGTGTGGATGAACTCGAAGCCCTCTGGCTGCGCACTGGCAGCGCAGAGATTCCCAAGCCGCCCTCTCGCGCCCGCGTTCGCGGCCAGCTCGACAACGTCATGCACGATCGTCGCTACGGCGGCGACTTGCAGGGCATCGTCGACAGGCTCGATGATCTGCAGGACCTGGGCGTCGATGCCCTCTATCTGAACCCGATCTTCCACGCGCGAAGCCTGCACAAGTACGACGCCAGCGACTTTCGGCACATCGATCCGGCCTTTGGCAATCCCGGCACGCCCAGCAGTGCCGAACTCGACAACCGACTCGCCGAAGACCTTGACCCCCAATCATGGGTGTGGACGCCCGCCGACCGCTACTTTGTTGATGCGCTGCTCGTCGAAGCCCGCAAGCGCAGCATGCGCATCATCATCGACGGCGTTTGGAACCATGTGGGCACAGAGTTCTGGGCCTTTCGCGACGTGCAGGAGCATGGTGCTGGCTCTCGTTATGCCAAGTGGTTTGACGCGCGATTCGCCGACGCCGAGACGTTCCCCGAGTGGGAATCACAGCCCACCGATCTTCGTCCGGGCAAACTCATC
>JBGSRG010000286.1:0-6061 GCA_041737685.1 Phycisphaerales bacterium
TATTGATGGAAACTAAGAATGTTGCACTTCTACTGCTGAGAAGAGAATACAGGGAATGATAGCTGGCAGTGTCAAAAATTACGTAATGGGCGACTACGTAGCGTCCGAGAAAGGTGAACGGTGGTAAGTCCTCAGTAGAGAGAGAGAGACTACCACCAGCACATTTCCATCGCGGTCTGATCGCACTTGCCGACCCGAGCCAGTTCGGCTCGCGCCAGCATGGCCAGCGGCGCACCAGATTCACGCGGCGGCAACTCAAAGCCCAGCCGCAGCAAGCGCCCCTGCGGGGCACTCAGCACGAAGCGTTCGCCCTGAAAGCCCTGTCGGGACAGAACGCCGACCAAACTGTCGGCCTCGGCTGGGCCAAGCTCGGGCGTCGTGCGAGTGCGGCGCAACCGTGTCGCAGCGCACACCTCTAGGCCGTCGCGGGTGTGCGAGATCTGCACGGCCTTGATCCAGCGTGAACCAACGTCGAGTCCGATCGGTGAGAATCGATGGTGCTTCATGGTGCGCCCCCTCCGCCGCCCCCGGTCGTCCCGGAGGTGAGATCAAACAATGGCAGAAACATGCTGATGGCGACGAAGCCCACCATGACGCCCAGTCCGAGCAGGATGATGGGCTCGATGATCGAAGAGAGCGATCGGACGATGACCTCGTTGTCCTCGTCGAGATAGTCCGCAACGCTCGTCAGCACCGTGGCCAATCGCCCCGTCTTCTCTCCAGAACGAATCGCCTCGACCACCGCCTGTGGGATCAGCCCGCTCTGCGCCAGTGCGGTCGAGACGCTTTCGCCGCGCATGACACGGTCTTCGGCATCGCGAATGACCGCCGAATAGCAGAGATTGCCCGTCACGTCGCGCGTCAGTTGCAGCGCCTCAAGCAGAGGCACCTTGCCTTCGAGCAGCACACCTAGGACGCGCGCAATGCGCGCGGTGGCCAGGGCACGAAAGACCTTGCCGAACTGCGGCAATCGAACCAGTGTGCGGTGCAGCAACAAGCGACCGCCCGGAGTTGACAGATACACCTTGGCACCAAAGCCAAGCCCGACCGCCCCCCCGATCGCCAGCCACCACCACGCCTTGAGCCACTCAGAAATACCCATCAACAACTTCGTGGTGGGCGGCAGCGGCGCGTCGAGCGTCTGAAACAGTCCTTCAAACCGTGGCAGCACGAAGCCGAACATTGCGCACAGCACGCCGATGCTCACGCAGATCAGCAGCGCGGGATAGACCATCGCGCCCAGGATGCTCGAGCGCACCTTCAACTGCTGACGAACCAGCTGACTCAATCGCTTGAGCATCTCGTCCATCTGCCCGCCGCTCTCTCCCGCGGCGATCAGGCTGCGACAGACCGAATCGAAGTACTCGGGGTGTGCGCTCATCGCTTCCGACAACTGCTGTCCCTCTTCTAACCTCTGGCGGATGTTCTCGACCGTGCTCTTCCAGCGGCCATCGCTGACTTGCCGCTCCAGCGCGGCGATTGAGTCCACCATCGGCGTGCCGGTCGAGACCAGCACCGCGAGTTGGCGCATGAACCCGCTGACCTCTTTGAGCCGTGTTGTCCGCCCGCCACCCCTCTTGCCGCCGCCGAACCGGCGCGATGCCCTCTCTCCACCGCTGGCGTCGCGACCGTTGAACGCTTGGTCATCGCTCGCACCGCCTGCGATGCTGCGTGCGGCGATCTCTACCACGAACAGTCTCTGCTTCCGCAGTTGCTCCTCGGCCTCGCCGAGCGTGGCCGCGTCGAGCACGTCTTCGAGTTGGCGGCCCTTGAGATCGAAGGCTCGATATCGAAACTTCATGCGGCGGCCCTCCCAGAGGAAGTGCCGTCGGTTCGCGCCGAATCACGCTGCGACTCATGAGACGTCGTTCCGCCTCCCGTTTCCTGTGCAACGCCGCCGCTGGCGGAAGTCGGAACCGCCGGCGCGTGTGTCGCCGGCAACGCCGGGTCCTCTTCCTCGTTCCGCGTGACGCGGAGTACTTCCTCCAGACTGGTCTTGCCCTCGAGCGCAAGCAGCACACCCTCTTCACGGAGCGAAAGGAACCCGCTGCTCGCGAGTTTGGCCCGCAATTCGTGCGTCGGCGCGTTGAGGTGCACCAGCCGACGAAGATCGGGCGTCACGGCCATGACTTCGTAGATGCCCAACCTCCCCTTGAAGCCGCTGTCGTGGCACTGCCGACAGCCCGCGCCCTTGCGAAAGGGTCGTCCAACGTGCTGAAGCAGGCCAGCATCTTCGAGCGCGCGTTCGGTGGGGTAGTACTTCGTGGCACAACTCGGGCAGACGGTTCGCGCCAGCCGCTGGGCGACCACGCCGTTGATGGCGCTCGCGAGCAGGTAGGGCTCGATTCCCATGTCGGTCAGTCGGGCCACCGCACCCGGGGCGTCGTTGGTGTGCAGAGTCGCAAGCACCAAGTGACCCGTGAGCGCCGCCTGGACCGCTACTCGCGCGGTGTCGTGATCGCGAATCTCACCGACCATGATGATGTCGGGGTCTTGTCGCAGCACGCTTCGCAGCACTCGCGCGAACGTAAGCCCGATCGATTCCTGAACCTGAATCTGATTGACAAGATCCAACTGGTATTCAACCGGATCCTCGACGGTCAGAATGTTGACTTCGGGGGAACGCAACAGATCGATGCCGGAGTAGAGCGTCGTGGTTTTGCCGCTGCCGGTTGGTCCGGTCACGAGGACCAGCCCGTGCGGGCTTTTGAGCACTTCCTGAAACGTCGTCAGCGCTTCAGGCCGAAAGCCGAGGTCTTCCATGCGCACCTTCAGGTTGCGCTTGTCCAGCACGCGAACAACCACCTTCTCGCCCAGCAGCGTCGGCATGCTCGACACGCGCAGATCGATATCGCGCCCCTCGGCGACAATCCGCACGCGGCCCTCTTGTGGCATCCGCTTCTCGGCGATGTCCATCTTGCCGATGACCTTGATCCGGGCCACGATCGAGGCGTGCATCCCCGCCGGCGGCTTCATCAGGTCGCGTAGCACGCCGTCCTTGCGATACCGCACGCGCGTGCCTTTGCGGTCGGGCTCGATATGAATGTCACTGGCTCTGTCTCGCACCGCCGTGACGAACGCCACGTTCACGAGATTGACGATCGGACTGCCCGCGACCATCTTGTCCAGATCGGTGCTCGGACCTTCGTCAACGGTCTCTCGCTCCACAACCTCAACGTCGCTCTCGGCTAGGCTCGTGAGAAACTCATCAATGTCCACCCGCTCGCCCGAGTACTTCTTGATGTACTCTTCGATGTTTGGTTCGAGTGCCAGCACCGGGCGGACTTTCAGGTCCGTGAGTTCATGGAGGCGGTCGATCGTTGGCAGATTCTGTGGCTCGGCCATCGCGACGGTCAGCACGCCCTGAACCCGGAACATCGGGATCACCTTCAGCCGCATGGCCTCCTCTTCGCCGATCACCTTCAGCAGGGCCGGATCGATCAGACCGTGTCGAAGCACACAGCCCTTGAGTCCCAGCACGTCGGCGAGCGTTCGGACCAGCACCGCGCTGGAGATGCAGCCCTGGTCGACGAGTGTCTCGCCAAGCATCCGACCGGTCGATTTCTGCTGGCTCAAGGCCTTGTCAAGCTGCTCGCGCGAGATGACGCCGCGCTCAACCAGCGCATCGCCAACGCGGAGCGGCTTGCCGGTGTTGGGTGATGCGGGCGCTGCTTTGTCAGAGGGCGCACCGGCACCGCCGGACTTTGCGTCCATGTTGCCTGCGCCAAGTTGTCCGCCGGAATCACTCATGTCGTCTTGTCGCGCTGTTCAAGTTCTCGATGCGGTACGCATCACTCGTCGGGTATGGCACATCCATCCCGATCACAAAAAACTCCGGACCGCGCTTCCCACGTCGGCGAAGTACTCGAAACTCTCGGCCAGGTCCGTCAGTTCCAGAACCTCGCGCACGGTTTCGTTCGTGCCACAGACTCGCAGGCTCTGACCGCCCTCACCCAGCAGGTCCGTCGTGTGCTTGAGCACCTCCAGCCCCAGCGAGTCCACAAAAGCAACGCCACCCAAGTCCACAACAAAGCGCCCCAGACTGCGGTGCATCACCTCGCCCAATCGCAACCGAAACTGCTCGGCATCCTCGGCGACCAGCGGCCCCTGTGGCCGGATCACCGTCACCGCGCCCTGACGTTTCTCCTGAATCTCCACCGATGGTCTCCTTCCGCGTTCTTCTGTCTGTGTTCAATCCGGTGGCACCCGTCGGCCTCATCACGACATCGTCCACTCTCCGCGTTCCTCGCGCTCCGTCACGGTGTGTGGCGTTGCCTCACGCCGCCATGCGCCGAGTGCCGTGAGCCTCGGCCGAGGCCGTCTCGCCCACCGCGACCGCCGGCAGGTGGAGCGTGAATGTGCTGCCCTTGTCGATCTGCGATTCGATCGTGATGTCGCCGCCATGCAGGCGGGCGATCTCACGAGCCAGTGCCAGTCCTAGGCCCGTGCCGGTGATGCCCGAGATGCGCTTGTCCTTGGCGCGATAGAACTTGTCGAAGATGCGTTCCTGTTCGTCGGGTCGGATACCGATGCCGTTGTCCTTCACCTCAACCGCGACTTCTGCCGAGTGTGACGAGCCCGAAGCCGCAGCGCCGCCATTGGTCGATTGCGAGCCCGCGGCGATCTCGACCACGCGCACCAACACCTCGCCCCCCGCGGGCGTGTACTTGATCGCGTTCCCAACCAGGTTGTGAACCGCGAGCACGATCTTGTCCCGGTCTCCCCGGATAACCGGCAGTTTGGGTGGTAGATCGATCACCAGCCGGATGTCCTTCTTTGCCGACTGCTCTCTGAAGTCCGCGTCTAGTTCCTTGAACAGTTGGTCGAGCCGAACATCGCCCTCTTGAAGTCGGAGTTGGCCCGCCTCAATCTCGGCGACACTCAGCATGTCGCCCACGATGCGCTCGAGCCGCCGAGACTCCTGGCTGATGACGTTGAGAGCGGTTGCCCGCTTGACGGGGTCTTCGTCGCCGTCCTCGATCAGCGAATCGACATAGAGCCGGATGTTCGTCAGCGGCGTACGCAGTTCGTGTGTTGCCTGCGCCACAAAGCTGTTGCGGGCCTGATCGGCCACGCGCTGCTGCGTGACGTCCTCGATCACGATGAGCGCTCGGCCCTGATCCTCCTTGCGGATCGGTCGGACACTCACCCGAAGCACGCCCGTGCCGCCGCCGTCTCTGTCGGCACCACCGCCCACTGTGCCCTCGCGAGAAGCGTTGCTGCCCGTTGCTGCGCTGTCGGTGGTCTGGCCAATCTCAACGACGACGCGCTGCTTGCTCTTACCCGTGACTACGGCGCGAATGGCGTCGAGTGCCGTCGCGTCGCGGACGAACGCCCCGATCTCCTTGCCGATCATGTCGTCGCGCTTCACACGAAAGAACACGCCCGCAGCGCCGTTGGCGTACCGCGTCTGCATTCGGTCATCGACCAGCATCACGCCTTGCCAGAGCGCATCGCAAGCGCTCACCACGTCGCTGTCGGCGCCCTTGCGGCCGGTCAACTCGTCGTTCACGCGCTCAACCATCGCGCGCTCTCGAAGCAGTTCTCGCTCGTCGAGCAGGCGGTTCCACGCCGCGGCCTCAGGGCCAAGCCGCTCGCTGACCCGGAGCGCATCCACGCCCACTGCGCCGATGTCTTTCGACGTTGAGTCACCACCGGCACCGGCCTGCCCCGCCGCGACAAGCGCCTCGCCGATCGCGCCAAGTCCGCGCAGCCGCGCTCGCATGTGCCGGTAGACCAGCAGCACCATCAGCAGTGCTCCTGAGCCGATGGCACCAAGGCCCGCCTGCACGCGCCATTGATCATCGCTTGCCCAGCCGCCTCCCCCGGTCCCCCCACCTCTTTCACCACCGCTCGCTGCCGCTCCCGCGCTGTCACGATCGACCATTTCCAGGGTGACCGCGCCTCGACGGGGTACCCAGAGCGAGGCGACCAGTTTCAAGCCATCGCCGCCGGCATCGCTCGAGCCGTTCAGTTCTGTCCCCGCGGCCGCACTGCCAGACTCGCCGTTGATTGGGCCGATGGTCACTTTGCCAGCGTCCGCGGGCGCGCTGTCCCCCCA
>JBGSRG010000336.1:0-4694 GCA_041737685.1 Phycisphaerales bacterium
CCCGGCGAGAAGCGCCCTCGCTTCTCGCGGGCGAGTCTTCACTCCGCGTGCCCTTTCGCGGCGTGCGACGCACCATCGCCAACCGCCTGCGAGAGAGCGTCAATCAGGCCGTCCACTTCAACGTCATGGACGAAGCCGACATCTCCTCGCTCGACGGCCTTCGCAAGAAGCTCTCCGCAGCCACCGGCGAGAAGATATCCGTACTCCCATTCGTCGCAAGCGCCGTCTGCCGCGTGCTCACGCAAGACGCGTTCCGAGCCATGAACGCCACAGTCGATGAGCGACCCGACGACCAGAACTATGACGCCGCCATCGTCCAGCACCGAGCTGTTCATCTGGGCATCGCCACCGACACCGAGAGTGGCCTGATGGTCCCGGTCATTCGCGACTGCGATGCGCTCGGTGTCATCGAGATCGCCCGCCACATCGCGCTCGTCGCCGACGCGGCCCGTTCACGTTCGGCCGCACGCGAGATGCTCAGCGGCTCTACTTTCACTATCTCCAACGTCGGAAGCCACGCCGGCCGTTTCGCCACGCCGATCATCAACTACCCCGAGGCGGCGATCCTTGCCGTCGGCCGCGCTCGCCAGTCGCCCGTCGTTCGCAACGGCGGAATCTTCGTAGGCAATCTCCTGCCGCTCAGTCTGGCCTGCGATCACCGCGTTGTCGACGGCGCCACCGCCGCGCTCGCCCTGGCACAGATTATCGCGCTGCTGCAAGATCCTGAGCAATTGCTGACGCCGGCGCGATAAACTCTCGCATGGCCGAACTCTCCCTCTGCGCCGCTATCAACGCCTCTGCCCTTCAACGCACCGCAAGCCTCGGCTTGCTCACAGGTATCGCATTGCTGCACTCGGCCTGCACCGGCCTTGAACCCGCCGCCATCAGCGCTGGGGCCTCGGCCGCGCAGACCGGTGCCACCTTCATCACGCAGGGCAAACTCACCAAGTTCGAGGCCGTAACGTTCGACGATGCCGTAGCAGCCATGCGAGCTGCCGCGTCTCGACTGAGCCTCAAGCTGGTTTCCGACTCTTCAGGCCCCGCCGACCCCAGCCCCTCGCAATCAGATTCAACCGCTCCGCTCACCCAGCGCACGCCCAACCCATCAAGCCCCGACGGTGCCTGGGGAAGCAGTGGGGCGCGTGGCGCTCTGGAATCCGCAGCCACTCGCCAAGCCTCCGCATCCGATGCAGGCGAAGACGAAACCACCCCGGCCACCAGCGCCGAACGTCGAGTTCGCATGGTCTATCAGGACGACTTCGGCGAGTCGATGGTCATCGTCGTCCAGCGCCGAACGCTCACGCTAACTCGCGTGCAGGTTGACGTTGGCACCTTCGGCGCGATTGGCGTGGCCAATCTCGTCCTGAGCGAGTGCCTCGAAGCGCTCAAAGTCGCCGACGCCTACGACCGCGCAGCCCAACAATCCATCGACGAGCCAAACTCTGTCGAATAGAGGCGAGCCACACGCCCAAGTACCGCCGTCTCAACGGCCCTCAGCGTCCAACTTCGCTTCCGAAGCAGCGTTGGCCATCTGCACCGCGACCCCCGTGCTGGCCTGTGGCTCCGCGATCGCCGTCCGAGGATGGCTCGTCACCAGCATCAGCCGGGCCCAGATCAGCAGACCCATCGCC
Organism: Phycisphaerales bacterium; assembly: GCA_041737685.1. Lineage (GTDB taxonomy): Bacteria > Planctomycetota > Phycisphaerae > Phycisphaerales > UBA1924 > JAHBK01. The sequence goes on from JBGSRG010000336.1 coordinate 1,632, forward strand.
AACACACACACGCCAAAGCCCGTCATGTGAACATGCCGCTGCAAACGCGACTTCACATATCGACCCTTGGCGCAGTTCGTCCCGCAGTCTGACCGTTGAGCTATGCGTGCCATACGCAGAGTGTGCAACCGTCGACCGCACATTGCAAGGTCCGAATGCGCACGGCCCGCATTTGATTCGCCGATTCAGCCGCCCGCAACGATTGGGAGAGTCGGTTCAAGGTCAGCGTCCGGATCAACGCCCCCCGCCGGCTGCCGAACCACCCGAACCCGGCCCGTAAACGCGTCGATCTGGATGTCAAAGGTCTGACGCATCCCTGTCAACGAAATCGTGCCGCCCGCACCCGCCGCGTTCGATCCCGCGTCCAACACCGGTCCACCCAGCGCATCAAACATCAGAATGTTGTTCCCGTCAAACGCCGCCGCCGTGATCCGCGTATCACCAAACCTTGGATCCGTCAGGTTGGTCTGATAACGACCATCGGGCTTCGTCGGGTCATACAAGATGTTGTTCGCCAGATCAACCGTATCGCCCGGCACCGCGATCAAGGTGTACGAGTTGTTCACCACGTCAATGACCATCGCCCGACGCTCTTGAAAGGCCACGGCATCGCTCTGGATAAACGTGATGTCGCTAACGATCATCCGAACCGCGCCCTGCACTCGCAGGATGCCCGTCTCGCCCATCGCCGGAATGATCATCGCACCGGCAATGCCCAGCACCACCACAACGCACAACAACTCAAGCAGCGTAAAGCCGCCGCGGATACCAGATCCAAGACGCTGAGCGGAACACATCGGCATAACTCCCCAAAGCACCTCGCCTGAACACCAAGCCACAACACGCGAAGGGTGAGAACGTGTGTCGTACTAGGAAAGGAAGCGATGCCTCACAAACTCGAACCTGTCGCCATGCTGCCAAACACCCGCTCACGGGTTGCTCGGAGTCGCCTGCTGCGGCGGCATCTCCTTCACACGCACGTCCAGCGGTTGCGATAACTTCGATTCAAGCCGCCCAAGCCGACTGTTCATCTGCCGCAACTGGTCGATCATCGCCTTGCGCTGCTCGGCGGCGTTGAACGGCGTGGTCAACAGCGGCTCACCGTCGCCATCGGGTTGTGCTGAGGCATTCGAGCTCGACGACGACAAGCCCGCGTGGCCCACCGCCAGCACAACCGCGGCCAGCGCCGCAGCGGGGATCACTCGATCAAGGAATCGACGGGTCGGGCCCGCGCTCACGTTGATTGGCTGCATGGTCATAGGACGCTCCGATTGGTCAATCGCCGACAGAATCACAACAGGAATCTTCGGCTCAAAACGCGCCCGGCTGAGGTCCGATCACAAACAGCAACCGGCGGGAAGGGGCTTTGTGTGGGTGACAAGCACTGCAACGCACCAGGTCTGGCACAACCCGTTCATCTCACAAGCCACCCCACAAGCCACCCCACAAGCCATCCCACAAGATTGAGGTGTGGCCATGCACGGCTCGACTCAGGGCCTCGGAACTGGGCGGTCGTTGATATCAAACCCCGCAGCGTACAAATCACCCGTATCGGGGTTGAAGATCCAACCCTGATCTTCGCTCCACGTTCCATCGGGCAGGTATCCAGCCACAATGGCGACGCGTCGCGAGTTCTCGCCGCCCACCCAGGCGTTGGTCGGGGCCGAAAGCATGTAATCACCCGCAGAACTCACCAACGGACCCCACGCCGTGGTCGGATCATCGTCGTCAACCACCGGCGGGACGATCCCGTTGTTGCGGGTCATCCAAACGCCAATCGCCCGGCGCATTTTCTGCAAGTCGGTATACGTTGCGCTCGCCGCGGCCTCTTGCGTGGCGCTGCTGAACTGAGGGACTACCAGCGCCGCCAGGATGCCCAAGATGACCACAACGATCAGAATCTCTACGAGCGTGAATGCACGATGAACCCTCATTCGTGAGTCTCCGTCAATGCCTCAGCCGTGTGAGTGGGGGCGGGGTGGGCCTGAAGGCCCAGCGCGGGGAAGATCGATTCGTTCAGACAATCCGACCGGCCCGCGTTGGCGGGCCGATCGGTGGATGAGTCAGTCAAACGCGGGGATTACGGAACAACCCAGATGCTGGTGTCCTCGTCAAAGCCGGCGGCGGCGATTTCGCCCGTCGTCGAGTTGTAGAACCAGCCCGTGCCGTCCGGGTCGGCGGGGGCGCCCGCCGCGTCAGCGCGGGGGTCGGCCGACTCGGTCACCTCGTTGCGACCGTTGCGGGGGTTGAGCGGACGGCTGCGGGTGTAGGGCTGCTGCTCGCGACCGAAGCTGTTGTCGTCGGCGAGCGTGAACGTGTTGCCGATACCGGCGAGCATGTCCTCGAACGACGCGTCCTGATCGCCGACGATGACGGGAACGTCACCGTTGTTGCGAACCCGGAACAGTTCGACCTGGTTGCGCAGCGTCTGCAGCTGCGTCTGGATGTTGCCCGTCTGCGCCTCCTGGCTGGCGTTGGTGAACTGCGGGATGACGATCGCGGCCAGGATGCCCAGGATCACCACGACGATAAGGATTTCGACCAGCGTGAAGGCCTTTGACACTCGATTACGCATACGGGAGACTCCTCGATACACACACACCATGGATGTCCGCCGGGACACACTCCGACGAACCGTGACACGCACACTTCAACCGACCCCCCGATCCGTTGGGCGTGGTCCGCTGGCAGAACCAACGGGACGCCCACCGAAACCGGTGGCGGACTGCGAGAAACATCGGATGTGCCAAGTCGCAGTTTGCGTGTTCGTGGTCATCGACATGTCCAAGGTGGCCAACCACCCGGCACCTTCGTCGCACCGGGCACAGATTCACACGGTTACGGGCCCAAACAGCTGAATCCATCACGGGTTATCACGCTCTGTTGCCCCGCCCATTCGCTTGCGGCCCAAACCCTGAACCGGCTTGCCCGCAGCCCCGGCGTTGAAGACCTTCACGAGCGATCAATCCGACTTATCATGGACCGACGCATCTCACGCTCCTTCCCGAGTTCCCCATAAACAAGGCCGTATCACATGTCCACTATCACCAACGTCGCGGTCAT
>JBGSRG010000373.1:0-6686 GCA_041737685.1 Phycisphaerales bacterium
CGCCGAGAACGAGTACCGCTCCGGCGCAAGCCACATCGTCGGCGAGTAGAGATACGACGTGTCCATCAGATAGCCATCGATGTCATCCGTCGAGCGTGTGTGCGCCTCAAACCGCGCGATCACCGCCGTGTCCGACGGCGCTATCTGAATCCGCGCACGCTGCTGTCCGGGCGCGATGTAGTTCATCATCAGGCTGGCCCAATGGAAACTGAACATCTCGCTCGAGTAGCCCGGGTCATTGAACCGCCACACCTCTACACCGCCGGTGTTGTTCCCATCACGCGGGAAAACCACGTCGCACCAGTTCGCCCCATACAACTGCGGCATTTTCGCGTCAAAGGGGTTCACCAGCCCGTCGCGATTCTCTTGCCCATATGCCGCGATGCCCACCGCCAGCTGCTTCAGGGTCTACAGGCTCACTGTCCGATACGCCGCCCGCCGGCTGCTCGCAAGCGCTGGCAGCAAGATCGAAACCAGCAACGCGATCACCGCGATCACCACCAGAAGTTCGATCAGCGTAAACCCGCGCGCACCACGCGGCGAGCGTGCTGTGCGCATCGAGCGTGTGCTGATGATCTCGGACTCTGCGTGCGTTGTGCGTTCGTCGTGCTTCATGTTCTCGGGTTCCTTCTGAGCAGGTCGTTGTTTCGGCGGCTCGGAGCGAACGCATCCGACAGAAGAGCTGCAACTTTGGAGGACCAGAACCAAGTGCTTGGCCGTCAGGTCCGGGGGTTTCCATCACCCCTGTTGCAAAGTCTGTCACGCAAACGACCGGCTGTCAAGCCAATCGCAAAGATTTCCCCAGGTAATGATCTAGATCAAATCCGTCGCTGTTCCACGTGGAACACGGACTCTGTTCGGGTCTTTACCCCGCCCCTGGCCCAACCTTCTGGGTCGGCATCTCAACTTCCGGCGCATTCTCCTGCGGCTTGGCCCGATCCGGATTGTTCCGAAACGGATCGGGATTCTCAGGGTTTACCGGAATAGCCACCAACTCGTCCTCGGCGGGCGGCTGCCCGCCACCACCCATGCCAAGGGCCAGATACAAAGCCAAGCCCAAAATCAACGCTCCCACCCCAAGCAGAATCAACTGCTTGCGTTTGGAGGATTTATCCGCCGATCGATCGGTGATGGCTTCGTCGCGCATGGGTATGTTCTAGGCGCGGTGTTCCATGTGGAACTGGGGCCCGGAAACTGACTCAGTGCCGCTTTCGTATAGACACTGTTCGTGGCTTCGGTCCGGGCTTTCATCTGGCGGTCGGTCCGGCACACGTTGCCGGGCCGAATGCAGGCCCGCCGCCATCCACTTTGGACCGATAGCCTTCGGGCTATCGACAGTGCGGGCCGATGGGGTAGGACGTGTGGGCAACTTCGTGTACGATCTGGACTTGCGATGAACGCGAACGGTTCGGAACTACCGCGGCCCGGTCCACATCCGCCCAACCACGGGCCGGATGCGAGTGACGGTTCTGCCCCGGTTTCCAGCCGGACGCGGGCCATCGAGGATCTGGGTCTGGCCGAGGACGATGCACCGCACGATCTGCGAACACGGCCCCTGTCGCCGCAGCCCGGCGGTGGTAGCGCGGGCGATGAAGAGTCCAGCGCCGTGATTGACCTAGGCGAGCACCGGCCGTTGGGCAATGCCGGCGGAGCAGAGGCACCGGCGCTTCGCGAAGTGGGATCGGGCGAGAGTTCGTCCGGCCGCCCCAAGACCAAGGGCGGCACGAACATCGACACCATGATCGGCAAGATCGTGGTGGATCAGGGCCTGGCGACTTCCGACGAGTTGCAGGCGTGCATGGAACTGGCCCGCACAGGCAGCGGCGACGGCAATTCCAAGTCGCTCGCGGCGTTGCTGGTCGAGCACGACATCATCACCAAACGGCAACTCGAGCGCATTCGAGCGCAGGCCGACGCCGAGCGGAGCGGGCAGCAGATTCCCGGCTACAAGGTGCTGGGCAAGCTGGGCGCGGGTGCGATGGCCACGGTGTTCAAGGCTCGGCAGTTGAGCCTGGACCGGCTGGTGGCGATCAAGGTTCTGCCGCGAAAGTACAGCGAGAACAAGCAGTTTATTGAGCGCTTCTACGCCGAGGGCAAGGCGGCAGCGCAGTTGAACCACCCGCACATCGTGCAGGCGTATGACGTTGGACAGGCGGGCGAGTACCACTACTTCGTGATGGAGTTTGTGGACGGCCGGACGGTCTACGACGACATCGTGAAGAACAAGAGGTACAGCGAGGCCGACGCGATCGACGCCTCGATCCAGGTTGCCGAAGCGCTCGCGCACGCGCACGGCAAGGGGCTGATCCATCGCGACGTGAAGCCCAAGAACATCATGCTCAACCGCGACGGCGTGGTGAAACTGGCGGACATGGGGCTGGCGCGGGCGATCACGGACAAAGAGGCGGCCGAGGCCGAGCAGGGCAAGGCGTTTGGCACGCCGTACTACATCTCGCCCGAGCAGATTCGCGGCGAACTGAAGATCGGGCCGCCGGCGGATATCTACTCGCTGGGCGCAACGCTTTATCACATGGTCACGGGCAACGTGCCGTTTGACGGCAAGAACCCGTCGGCGGTGATGCACAAGCACCTGAAGGCGGAGTTGGTTCCGCCGGACCACGCGAACGCGAAGTTGTCTGCGGGGATTTCTGAGGTCATCGAGATGATGATGGCCAAGCACCCGCGCGACAGGTATCAGCGCTGCGATGATCTGCTGACGGACCTGCGGCTGGTTCGGGCGGGCAAGAACCCGACGATCGCGCACAAAGATGCTCTGGATGCGGCAGCGCTTCGGCAGCAGGTGGCGGTCGCGGCGTCGACGTCGGACATTCCGCTGGATTCCTCGGCTGCGCCAGACGCGACGGTGCCGAGATGGCAACTGATTTTGGTGAGTGTGCTGCTGGTGATCAGCGTGGTAGTGAATGTGCTGGTGATGGTGCAGTAGAACGGGATGGAAAGGATCGCGGGAAGCCGGAGCGCGACGAGAGTGAGCTTGGCATTCGGCGACGGGAAGTGGGCACGGGACTTGCGTCGCGGCGAGTCGAGGGGTTGACGGCCGTGCGAATTCTGCACATCTCAACGCGGCTGATCCTGGGCGGATCGCAAGAGAACACGGTGCTCTCGTGCGAAGGCCAGCTCTTGCGCGGGCACGAAGTGCATCTGGCCTATGGGCCGATTTTTGGGCCGGAAGGGTCGCTGCTGGATCGCGTTCGACAGAGTGACGAGCGGCATGAGGGCGAGCGGATCGTCACGCACGAAGTGCCACACCTGGTGCGAGAGGTGTCGACGTTGGCCGATTGGCGCGGGTATCAGGAAGTGCGGCGACTGATCCGCGAGGTTCAGCCTGACGTTGTACACACGCACTCGAGCAAAGCGGGGATTCTGGGTCGCGCTGCGGCGTGGGCCGAGCGCGGGCATCCGTCGCGGCAGGGTCGTCCGCTGGGGGTGGTTCACACGATTCACGGGCCGCCGTTCATGCCGGGCGGGGCTGGATCGGCGTCGATCGCACGGCTGGTTTCTGGCCTGAAGACGGGCATCAACAATGGTGTGTACACGTTGGCCGAGCGGTTCGCCGCGGCGAGGTGTCATGTGATTGTGAGCGTTGCCGACGCGATGACGCGGACGTTTCTGGATCGTGGGATCGGTCGCGCTGAGCAGTACGTGACGGTGTATTCGGGCATGGAGACGGAGCGGTTTGTGCGGGCCGATGCGGGAGAGGACCGCAGCGCGATTCGTTCGCGGCTGGGCTTTGCGCCGGGCGACTTTGTGATCGGCAGTGTGGCGCGGCTGGCGCAGCACAAGGGGCATGACGACGTGCTGGATGCGCTGACCGATGATTTGCTGGCGAGCGCACCTTGGCGGCTGCTGTGGGTGGGGGATGGTTGGTGGCGCGAGCGGCTGGAGAGACGGTTGGAATCGCTTGGGCTGAGAGATCGAGCGGTGCTGACGGGCTTGGTGCCGCCGGAGCGTGTGCCGGGATTGATGCGTGCGATGGACGTGCTGGTTCATGCCAGCACTCGCGAGGGCTTGCCGAGAACCGTTCCGCAAGCGCACTTGTGCGGCGTGATGCCGATTGCGTATGCGTGTGATGGTGCGCCCGAGGCGATCGAGCGGTTGAGCGACGACGAGTTATCGGGGACGGGCGTGTTGGTAGAGCCGGGCGATCTGCAAGGCCTTCGAGCGGCGGTGAAGTGGGCGAGTGAGAACCCGGATGCTCGACAAGCGGCGGCGGGACGCGGGCGGGCGATTGCCGCGGTGCGGTTTAGTGCTGAGGGGATGGTTGAGGCGTTGGAGGGGGTGTATGAACGGGCGTTGGGGCTTGCGGGGCGGTGAGGGGTGGGTGCGGGAGCGCAACCGACGGGTACCGACGGTTTGGACGGGGTGCGGCATTGGCTGTCGATCGGCGATTGGTGCCGATACTGTGGGACATGAGCGGAACCGATGGTGACAACGGCTTTGGCGGTTCTCGCGGGCGTGGCAAGTTCAAGCCCGTGGTCGAGGTGAAACTGGAGAAGTTGTTTGACCGTCCGCCGCCGCACGCGCCGGAAGTGGAGATGGCGCTGCTGGGCGCGATGCTGCTTGATCCGCGCGTGATCGCGGACGTTTCGACGATTGTGAAGCGTCCAGAAGATTTGTATCTGGAGTCGCACAGCGCGATCTATTCTGCGCTGTTGCACACGTATGAGCAGCACCAGACGGGCGATCTTGCGCTGCTGGCGGCGGTGCTTCGCGAGCGCGAGCAGTTTGATGCGGTGGGCGGTTCGGCGTATCTCACGAGGCTGGCGTCTGAGACGCCCGGCGCATCGGGTGCGATGCATTATGCGCGGGTTGTGGCGGCGACGGCACGGCTGCGCCGGCTGATCGAGATTGGGGGGACGCTGGTTCACGAGGCGTATCACTCGGGCTCAACGGATTCGAGCACGGTGCAGGCGATTGTGGACGCGGCGGAGACGCAGATTTTCAAGATTGCGGAGAGTGACGAGTCGAGCGGTGCGCAGCCTTTGGGGATGATTCTGGAAGAGGAGTTCACGCGGTTGCGGGCGCTGCAGGGGATGGCGATTTCGGGGATTCCCACGCACTATCCGGACTTTGACGAGCTGACGAGCGGTTTGCAGGCGGGCGACTTTCTGGTGCTGGCGGCGCGGCCGTCGATGGGCAAGACGGCGATGGCGTTGAATCTCGCCGAGCAGATCGCGGTTGGGTACAACCCCTTTGGCGGGCGAGAGGGCGAGGCACGGCAGGTGCCCGTTGGGTTCTTTTCGCTGGAAATGTCGAAGGGTGCGATTGCGCAGCGGTTGCTGAGCGCCAAGAGCGGGTATTCGACGCACGAGATGCGCTCGGGCCGGCTGAAGGACGACGACTACTTTGCGATCGAGAACGCGCTGGACGAACTGAAGCAAGCGCCGATCTTTATCGACGACACGCCGGGGCTGACGGTGATGAGCCTGCGCAGCCGGGCGCGGCGGCTGGTGTCGCAGCACGGCATTCGGGTGCTGTTTATCGATTACTTGCAGTTGATGAGTGCGCCTGGCTCGAACGAGAACCGGCAGGTGGAAGTCTCGGCGATTTCTCGCGGCATCAAGGCGCTGGCTCGCGAGTTGGAGGTGCCGATTGTGTGTCTGAGCCAGTTGAACCGCGGGCCGGAGAATCGTGGCGATAACCGGCCGCGGATGAGCGATCTGCGTGAGTCGGGCTCGATCGAGCAGGACGCGGACGTGGTGGCGCTCTTGCACCGCGAGGCGTACTTCCATCTGGGTGATGAGGCCTGGAAAGAGGACAATCAGGATCGTCTGAACGAGACGGAGTTGATCATTGCCAAGCAGCGAAACGGACCAACGGACACCGTGAAGTTCACGTGGGATGCGCGATTGACGCGGTTCAAGAGTTACGCGGCGTATCCGGGCGGGACGGGCTTTAGCAAGACGTATGCGGGCGGAGGTGGAGGCGGTGGGAGTGGTGGTGGTGGCGGGGGCCGTTCGCAGGCGAGTGGTGGTGGTGGTGGTGGTGGTGGCGGTGGTGGCGGTGGCGGGATCGAGACGAACGACCCGTTCAGCGTGCCGGTGTATGCGTTCAGTCCTGGGCGGAAGTCGGGGCCGATCGCGAATCATCGCGATGGCGGTGGGCCAGAGCGGGAGGATGCGTCGAGTGGCGTCGGAGGTGGCGCAGGCGGGGCGAGTGATGAGCCGCCGCCGTTTGATGAAGAGACGGGCGGGCTGTGAGGGGAGGGCGGAGGGCGGCTAGGCTTTTGGCGTGGAAGAGGCTGCGCTGAAAGATCGGTGGGAATCGCTGTGCGCGCGGGTTGGCGCCTTCAAGCATGCTGAAGAGCGCGAACTGACGTTTGACGTGCTGCGGACGCTGTACGCGCATCCTGTGCGGGCGTATCACAATCTCGAGCACATCGAGCAGGTGCTGGGGGTGTATGACTCGGTGCGGGTGCTTGCCGAGGAGCGAGACGAGGTGGAGTTTGCGCTGTGGCTGCACGACTGCGTGTACTTCGCCGAGCGACCGGACAACGAGGATCGCAGCGCTGACGCGGCGGCGATGATCGCGGGTCTGCTGGGTTGTGCGCCGGATTTTGTGTCGCGGGTGCGGTCGCTGATCGCGGTGACGCGGCACAGTGTTCCGCCGGCACGCGGCGATTGGTCGCTGATCGCGGATGTGGATTTGACGATACTGGGTGCGGATCG
>JBGSRG010000384.1:0-2689 GCA_041737685.1 Phycisphaerales bacterium
GCCGGCCCAACCGCACTCCGTCTCACCGGCCGCAACGGCCTCAACTTCCTGCGATCTGCGCCAACTTCCACGGCCCAATCCGCCGTCCAAGCCACAACACGCAGCACCGCCCGCGCTGACCAACTGCTCCTCACCGCCGCGCGAAAGGGCCCGCCCGGCGGGCGCTGGCTCAAACGCGGCAACGCCGTCGCACTCCTTCGCCCCCACGCCCTGGTCGGCCTCGTCAAGGTCTTTTACAAGGGCGATGCCCCAGAACTGGCCAAGCGCCTCGCCGCGCTCGCCGATGCCCACGCCTGGTGGCTCATCCCCGCCCTGCTCGTCTGGATCATCGCCGAGGTCTGGAGTATCGGGCGCAAACTGCTGCCCGCGCCCCGCGTTATCGGGGCCTGAGCTGCCCGCCGCTTGGGTCGTTCACAGTTCCAGCCGATCTTCTCTATGCACCATGAACGCCGTGTCAAAGCGGCGGACCATCATTGCCCCCGCTCCGCTCACCTCCCCCTTCACCCTCTTTCCCGCCAATCCACATGAGCCAGCCCTCAAGCAACAAGTCCTGGCGAATCTCCCTCATTCTCTTCCTCTGCTTCGCTGCGCTCTTGCCCGCGCTGCTCGTCGGCTGGGTCAACGCCAAACAGAACAGCGCATCCTCAGCCCAAAGCGCACCGCTCGCCCCAGACTGGTACCGCGCCGGCAGCGATCGAGCCCCGTGGGAAGGAACACCCTTGCCCCGCAAGCCCGCCGCCGCCAATGCAAGCGCCACATCGGCCCAGCAAAGCGCCCTCGCCGACCGCGACGCCGCCCATGCACCCGCCTACGACCCCAACCACGACCCCAACCACAACCCCGGCCAGTCACGCTGAAACCCCCGGCCACGCATTCCCAGCTATGCTGAGGCCATGAGCACATACCCCACCCCCTCCGGCACGTTCGCTTCCAGTTTCGATCCCCCCGTCTCAAGCCGGCTCTCCATCCTCGCCATCGTCTCCCTCGTCCTGGCCATCATCTGCTTTTTGCCCGGCACGGGCGTGCTGGCCATGATCGCTGGTGGCGCGGCGATCCTCTTCATCTCTTCCGCCAAAGGCCGACTCACCGGCCTGGGCATCGCCGTCGCAGGCTGCGTCATCGGCCTGGTCACCACCGTCATCTGGGGCTTCATCGTCCTCGGCGCCGTGTCCGCCGGACAGGGCTTCTCCACCGCCATCCAGCCCGTCAGCACCGCGCTCAAAGCCATCGAGGCAAACGACCTCGCCGCCGCTCGCGCCGAGTTCGGTCCGGGACTCAACGCCGCCGTCACCGACCAACAACTCATCCAGTTCGCTTCCGATTACCGCTCGCAACTCGGCGCGTTCAAGGGCGTGCCCAAGTCGCCCTGGGCTATCGGCAAGGCCTACATGAACGTCGGCCCCATCATGCAGAACTTCGGCAATCGCCAGCAGGTCATCCCCGTACCCGCCGAGTTCGCCAACGGCTGGGCCGTCGTGCTCGTCGAGATCCCCTCATCGCCCGGACCCCCACCCGCCGGTAAGCCCAACATCTGGATCCCCGTCGAGAACATCGGCATCCTCACCACCACCGACGAATACTGGCTCGTTCCGCCAACCGCGGCCGCGGCGGGAAACACCGCAACAAACGCGCCCAGCACCCCGCCGCTTCGCGTCCCCTCATCACCCTCCGACACCGACCCGGATGCCGATGACAACATGATGGACCCACCGGCCGACCCACCGGCCGACCCCATCCCCTGACCTCGCTCGACACGACTCCCGACCTTCCCCACCATTCGTACATCCGTACATCCGTACATCCGTACATCCGTGCCATCGAAGTCGGTCTTCCCGACTTCGATGCTTTCATTTGCTGCTCCGTGCCTCCGTGCCCTCGCGTTCACTCCTCTTACCTTCCCTACCGCCCCCCCCCGCCCGTTCCCCCCGAACTCGGCGCATCCGGAATCGCCACCAGCGTGCTCGATTGCATCCGCGTGCTGCGCTTGCCCTGCGGATCCTTCTCCCGAATGCCCTGCCCGTTGTACAGGTTGTGCGGGTGCCGCTTCTTGAGTGCCATCAGCCGCGCGCTGTTGTAGCCCGGCAACTGCGGATCAAAGTCCGTCAGATCAAACACACCGATCGTCACCATGCTCCGCCGAGGGCCGTGGTAATAGAACGCCAACTCCCCCTCTTGTCGCAGTTTCACCGCGGCGGACTCGGCCAACTTCCGAATCTCCGCAAAGTCCTTCTCCGTCGGGTTCTTCAGGTCGTCCCGCGCATACACCCCGATCTGCAACGTCTGAATCGCCGCAGAGCCAAACGTCTGCTTGGCCCGCAGCAGGCTGTACTCGGCGTTTGCGCCGACCTTCTCCTGCGCCTCGGGCGGGCACAAAAACGCTTGGGCATACGCACGCTGCCCATCAATCTCGAGCGCTTGCACCCGAGCCAGCTCCGCCTTCGCCGCGCTCTCATCGGCCGAGGCAAACTGCCCCACGGCGACAATCGTTGCGCCGTTGCGCCGATCGGCATAGGCCTCGCTCAGCCTGCCCTCAACGCGAATCCGCGTTAGCGCCACCGCCGCAGCCTCATCGCGCTCTGGCCCGCGCAGCGAAACCAGCGCAATACACCACTTGCCGTTCGAGGCCGATTGCCCCGCCTTGCCGTCGGCGCCAGGTTCTTTGTTGCTGGGCTCGGCACCCTCGCCCCCA